>SLGQ01000145.1 GCA_007136595.1 Candidatus Sumerlaeota bacterium
ATTTTTTCCAACTCTCTCTGTGAGGGCATTGCGGCAGTAAATTTTTTATCTGATTCGGTCAGCTCTCTTTTTTCAAGCGGCGGTCTTTGGAGTCTTTTTTCCATTTCAGCCTTTCTTTCCAATTCTGCCTGTTCTCTGACCTTTGCTTTTTCAGCTTCCTGAGCAATGTAATATCTTTGAAGCCCGAATGCAATAAGTGCCGCCGCCAAAGTTGACAGAAGAACTATCATTAAAGGGAGCCTTGATTTTTTTGTTTTAGTGTCCAAATCACCATCTTCTTCCGATTGAGCAAACTCTTTCTGATCTCTTTCAGCAGCTTTCTTTTCAAAAAGGTCAGAATATTTGACCGCAAAAACTTCCCACTCCATAAGGTCTTTTTCACCTACGGTAGAAAAGTAGTAATTTTTTATAGTTTCTTCGTTGCTGATACAAAAATTGACGATATCTTTTTCATTGAAAGTAGTTATAAGCTGTTTGGAGCGTTTATGATAAACTTTAAAATACATTGCTTACCTCAAAAGTCTTACATTTCAACGAGATCATCCGGAACTTCAGAGTTGGTTTCCAACTCCTCGTTATTGTCTCCGGCAAGTATTCCCAGATCTATATATTTAAGAATTTCAGAAAGAAGAATGAAATCGTCATTTTCAGGAAACATATTTAAATAGGGCATTGTTTCGCCAGTGTTTACCATGAACTGGACAGAATCAAGTTCAGGTTTTGAAAGGTCTGAAAGTTTGCCGGTCATAGGAATGATAAAGCGGAGAAGATCGGTATTGACAATTTTTCTGTATTTTTGAAGAATTGCTCTCTGATTCGATATTTCCATGAAAACATCTTCAAGGAAATCGTTGATGTTTTCTCTTTTAGGTGTCGGGTCAACTTTAAAATCATAATCTCCGTCACGGGCAAGAAGAAACCTTGAAAGAGCTTTTTCCTGACTGAAATTTTTGTTTGAATTAGATGCACAGGATACCATTCCTGTGGTTCCGATCGCAATTTCTATATTTTCTTTAAACGGAGATGTAACTTTAACGGTCAGATAACCGGTAGATGTGGATTGAGAAAGTCTTTGCAGCAGGTCAATGGGATCGATGGCAGATAAACTTCCTTTCGTTGATGAAAGGGAAGAATCGGGAACAGTTTTTGCAGTTGTAGCCGGACCTCCTTTTTTAAGGGAAACCTTTGCAACACTAACTTTTGATGGATCACTGTTCATCATGGGAGCTTCAAGAGTGAAAGGCTCCTCATCGTCAACTTCTTCAAGAGGTGGTGCAGCCATTTCACCTGCCGGTCTGGTAGGAGCACTTGGTCCGGTATTACCGTTGTTGTCCGGATAATCTCCGTCCTTTGCGGCTCCCATTACAATAGTTGAGTCTCCGACTGAAAACTCGATCCCTTCTTTAAGCTCAAAAGGAGATTCGGGGTTTATTCTTTCTCCACTTACAAAAGTACCGTTGGTGCTGTTGTTGTCTTCTATGAAAACCCTTCCCCCTTTACAGAAAATTACCGCATGGTGCCTGCTAACCTTCGAATCAACAATAGCAACATCGGAAGAAATATCTCGACCTATGGAAAGCTTCTGTCCATCCCGGAGAGAAAACTCTCCTCCGGAATACTTGCCCTTGATAAAAGTAAATCTTACCTTGTTTGAATCAGAAGAAACATTTTTTGCAAAGTTGCTGTATTTGCCCATTTTGTCTGCCTCACCTATACCACCGCACTACAGCGACAATGCTAAACAAAAACGATTGATTTTTCAAGAAAAAACTTTTTTTACTGAAAAATAGGACTATCTTGACCTGAAAAGTAGGGGTTCGTCGCAAATTGTAAATTATTTCATTCAGGAGACTAGTCTTCCGTTTTCTCGCCGGTAACGGAAAATGTTTTTAAAAGATTTCTCATGGACTCGATAAAATAAACATATTGAGAAGCTTTTTCAGTTGAAAGATCTAAAAACTCAATATTTGAAATAATAAATTCAGTCCTGTCAAAAAAGTTTTTAATTTCTTCGTCTGCGGGAATATACCCATTTTCAACCTTGTTCCTCAGCGCAATGAGAGAATCTGTATATCTGTCAACCAGTTCTTTTTTCAAAAACTTCTCATTTTGTCTCAGGCACTCTTCCAATTCTACAAAGGCTGCAATTTTTTCACTTGTTAAAGTTTTTACACCATCTTTGAGACCGGAGTTTTCCTTTTTAAGAGTGTAGTTTAAAAAAATCAAAACTGCACAAATGATAGCAAGTATAGCAATAATTATTGATGCCGTATTGTTTTTCATGTCCACCTCCTTTAAATCCACTGATAACATCATATAGTCTTTGAAAAAAAATTCAATTATTTAAAGAAAATTGCATAAATTTGCTAAAAAGTTGTTTCATGGTAACATTCCATGATTTCAGGAAGGAGACTTTTTGGAATAGTTTTTTTTGTAAAGAAGAATGGAGATTTTTATGGGAGTTAAAACCGGAGACAAAATTGGAGTACATTACACAGGTTGGCTTGAAAACGGCGAAAAATTTGATTCTTCCCTTGATTCGGGTGAAACATTCAAATTTCAGGTCGGTGCGGGAATGGTCATAAAAGGGTTTGACGATGCAGTTATAGGGATGGAGATCGGAGAAAAGAAAAAATTTGAAGTGACTCCTGAAGAGGGTTACGGTCATAAAGATGAAAAGCATGTTTTTGAAGTTGAAAAAAAGATGTTCCCTGAAGGTGCAGAGATCAACCCCGGGATAATGTTTGAAATGCACAGCCAGGAAGGGCATGCCATACCTGTAGTCGTTGCAGAGGTAAAAGAAGATACGGTCGTGCTTGATGCTAACCATCCTCTTTGCGGACAGAACCTTACTTTTGAGATCGAACTTATGGAAACCGGAGTTGAGGTTCCTGAGTATCATGATCATCATGGTGGCGGATGTTGTTGTGATGAAGATGGCGATGAAGAAACTTCTTCCTGTTGTACTTCTTCAAAGAAGGGAAATTGCTGCTGAAGGTAGTTCTGCAAATAATTCTTTGACAATTATTCCGTTAAGAATATATATAGGTCTGATGCTTTTTACAGTTGACTGGTTTTTTATCTTTATTTTAAGGAGTTCAATATTATGAAAAAGTTACTTTCCGTTCTTGTTTTTATTTTAATTTCCGGATGTGTTTTCGGGAACAAAGCACAAGAAGAAAAACCTGTTTTCTATTATTTTTATTCACAAAGATGTCCGTTTTGCAGAGATGCCGGAGTTTATGTGGAAACTCTATCTGAAAAATTTCCGCAAGTAGAGATAAGGACAGTTGATGTGAATGGAAGCGATGAAGATAAGGAACTTCATAAAAAAATAAGGGAAAAACTCAATCTCAGAGGTGGAGTTCCGTTATTTGTAATGGGTGAAAATCATGTCATAGGATTCAGAAAGGGAAGTCAGGAAAAAGTCATTGAAAATATGATCAATAAGGAGCTTAAGAAATAGGTCTATTGCACAATAGGCTTGTTTTGTGCCCTCCACTCTGTGAAGCCGCCCTTATACCAGTACATTTCCTTATCTATTTCCCACTCCTGTGCTTTTTTGAAAGCATTAAGCCCCCGGAATCTTCCGGTACAGTAAAAAACAACCTTATCGCTGTCACCGATCGCTTCAAGTAAATTTTCTTTTGTCATTTCATTGGTAGGGTGTCCCTTTACATAGAAAGGAAGATTGACAGCACCCTCAAGATGACCTGCTTTGAAAAGGTTTTCGGGTCTGTTGTCAATAAAAGGAATTCCTTCTTTTAACATTTTCTCAGCTTCCTCGATCCCTATAACATTGACTCCCGACAAAGGTGATTCCGGAGCTTTTTGCGGAGGAGCGGCGGCAACTTCCTCTACCGGATCAGGTTTAATATCCTGAACAACAGGCTCTTCCTGTGTCCGCATACACGATAAACTAAAAAAAACTGCAAAAAACAGAAACACACATTTTTTTTTCATGGTGAGTACCCCTTTAAAACAATTTAAAACACTAAAATATTTGATGATTTGACAATATCCATAAAACTTTTTATATGCCGAGCCCTATCATTGCAGGATTGACAAGAAGAATTATTCCAAGAACTATCATGATAAACCCTCCAATGAACTTCATTCTCTGGACAGCAGATTCTGATATCGCTTTTCCTCTGAATGTAAACCCGAAAACAAAAATTATCACTGCAAGAGGAATAATATAAAAAAGGTTGTACATAGCTATCCAGAAGTAATGAGTAAAAGAAGAGTGTGCTATATCAAGACCCGATAAAACTGTTGTGTAAACTATCGGAAATCCGGCAGTACATGGAAGTTCGATCAGTGAAGCAAAAAATCCCAAAGTAAGTGATGATGCAATAAGAACAGGAAGCGAACCATTTTTTATGATGCCTCTGATGTTTCTCGTTTTTTTATCAAGAAAACTCCTCCCTTTATCACCTGTGGTAAGTGAAATACCTTTCTTGAAAAACAGAAGTTCCTTGCAGTTTATCACTCCCGCTATCAGTGCTATGACGGCTATCGTTATCCTTAAAGGATCAATAAATCCAATATATTTGAAAATATTGAGCCATGCCGCCATAAAAAGAAAATATATAATGTAAACCATAAAAACAAAAGAGTACCCCACAATGTATATTCTCAAACGGGAGTGTGTGGATGAAACTATAAGTGCCATCAGAAATGTAAGAACAAACATGTTGCACGGATTAAACCCGTCAACAAGTGCTATCATCAAAGTAAAAACAGGAAGTGGAAGCTGATATCCCATTTCTTCAATTGCGGAAGGAGAGACCGTTGTAGCTAAAAAGAAAAATCCTACTAGAAAAACAAAAGCTGCTCCAACCACCATAAAATTTTTCTGATGCTCGCTCATAGCAGGCAAAGTCCCTGCCTTTATCATGTTTTTTCTGTCTATCAGATAAAATACGAAGAAAATCAAAAGAAGTAAAAATACTCCGAAAACAGCAAAGTTGCCACCCGTTGAGCTTTCGCCCTCAGATACATCTTGCCGTACAGTTTCAGCAGGAGGGGTTTTATCTTTTGTAGAAACTTGAGGAGCGGCAGGTGACTTTTGTCCTGCTTGATCTCTCCACATAAGAGTCCAGTCCCCTATCTTAACAGCATGATCGAAAGAAATCGTTCCCCTGGCAACCTGAATGTCAAAAGGTTCTGTTTTTTCATGCCGGATGTTTCGTAATGCACTTTCAACGGAGTCAGAAGTGAAAACCCTTTTTAAAAGCTCGTTATCCCCTTCTGTGCCGTCTTTGGGAACAAGTATTCTGTCTCTGTGCCATATATGGACGAACCCTGGAAGTGTGGTCAGATCAAGCTCGCTGAAATTTATTGCTGACCCGTCTTTTAATGGAACTTCTCCCCTCATATCCTGGTTTGCCATTATCAAGTCAGCAAGTTGCGGAACAGCCATTCTCCCTACGGCAACTTTTTCGTTAAGGATCAGACATGGAACTCCCGCTATTTCATTTTCAAGAAAATTGTTAAAATATTCAAGGGCTGTTTCCCTGTTTTCTCTCCCATATTTATGTATTTCATACTCAAAAAGAATGAATTTCGGATTTGAATCAAGAACTTTTCTAAGAACTATCGGGTCTGTTCCCGCACAGTTAGGACAGTTTATACCAGTCAGATAAACTCCTCCAAGCCAATTTTCTCCATAAAGGTTAGGGTTGAAAACTGATAAAAAAACTAAAAACAATGAAAATTTTAAAATAATCTTTTTCATCACACCTTACTCCCCCTTGAAATTTCAATTCAAACGACCTTAAAACAGGTCATATTAACATAGTTTTTTTATATTTCAAGCTTTCTTTGAACAAGGTTAACGATGGAAAAAGTAAAGATATCAGCTTATAGTCAGATCAGCCACCACAGTCAGGAGAAGGGTTCCTTCCCGGAGCACCTTTGGACAAAGTTTTTGAACATCCTTTAAGTCCCGGGTTGTAGCGGCATATATGGTTCTTTATATCTTCAGCTTCAACTCCGCTTGCCTTATGTTTGTTGTTGATCACCCATGTGGGGCTGGCTCCTATACCCATTGAGTTTGCAGCTTTAATGTTTTCACTGAGAAGTTTGATCCCTTCATCCCCCTCGGAACATTTTTCAATTACAGCAGCTTTGATCGGTCCTTTTGCGCAAGGTTTCCAGTCAGTTCCTCTGATGTTTTCTCCCCTGCACCAGATATAGTCCATAAAGTTTCTGGGGTAATGTTTCATCGCACAAAGCTGTCTTTTATTTTCTTTTACCTCAAGATCGCGACCCAGAGAAGTGAATTTTCCAGGCTCAACTTCATTTGCAATATAGTTTATATTAAACTTGAGTCCGTCATCTTTGAAAGCATCAAGAACTTCCTTCATTGAGTTAAAAGCTCTGGTGGTAAAAGGGCAGAGACTCATAACAAATATATCAAGTCTCTTTTTTTCCTCTTCACGACATACCAGCTCATCCTTGCAATCAGGGTCTTCACAGTCAATAAGTCCGTTGCCTGTATCATCAATTCCGTTATCACAGATCTCTCTTGTCGGATTAAATTTTGCACCAACCCTCAAAAGTCTGTGATCATCAACAGAAACGACAAAGCGGGAAATTCTCTGAAATCCCTCATCCTGCTCAACATCTTTGTTGAAAATTACCATTGGAAGAAGATCATGCCCTTTCGCAGCAAGCTGGTCATAAAGCTCTTTTCCTTTAGGATCACTGTAATCAAACACTTCAGCTTCCAGACCGGGGAATACCCCCTTAAGATTCTGCGACAGTCTGTCAGTGTTGCATTCAGGACATCTTTTGTCAGTTATCATTGTCACTTTGATATCTTTAGGTTGAGGTATATCGGCACATAGTGAGGGCGGACTTTTCTGATAAAACTTGCAGATAGCACCTGTGAAATCTCTCTCTGATCTGCCTCCTCTGTGGGGCTCTCCACCTATGAAAATAGTGGGAGAACCTTTTGCGTCACGGGCATCTGCTCTTTTTATACTTTCAGAAAGAAGTGTTTTCCCTTTGTCTCCGTCAACGCAATTTTTTATTCTTTCAACATTAACCCCGGCTTCTTTTCCACATTCTTCAAAATTGGCGGGAATGTTCTGTATATTCTTGTTCATACAGCCGAGAAGATCCAAAAACTTGACAGGTTCATAAGCCATTGCACAAAGCTGGATCTTATTTCCTCTCACTTCAGCTTCGCCCCTCATGCTGGTGAACTTTCCAGGTTCACTTTCATTCCCAATGAAATCAAGCTTGAAATCAATATTGTCCCCCATCTTTTTTAAGACAGGTGCTATGCCATTCAAAGCCTGTGCCGTAAAAGGGCATTTGCTCATCACATACATTTCAACAACGACCTTTTCTTTTTCAACTCTTCTGGGACAGGCAGTAAACACCATTGCAATACCCACAAAAATGAGAGCTGTTAAAATCTTGAAATTCATCAATGTGCCTCCGATAAATATTTCATATAAAAATCAAATTTTTAAGCGGAACAATGTTCCTTCCGCTAAAATCAATGGAATGAATTATATAAATTAACCTGTAAAAAATCAACAATTTATTGAAGTTTTGCATAATACCTTAAAATTCAAATAAAATCCCGAATTCAAATCTGTGGTTACTCAGGTCAAAACTCCCTTCTTTGCCGAAATTATCAATTTTTTCAAGTCTGAAATGGGCAAAAAGAGCAGTATTTGTTATTCCGGTCGAGTGTTGCAGTTTTTGTGCTGCACCAGGTTCTATCCAGTTTAAAGAAAGCATTAAACCTAGAGAACCGTGAAGCCCGAAAGTTCCACCGTGTTTGGCAGTGCTGTTCTTTTCTCTTATCCACCATATCACATAGTCCATTCCAAATGAACCGTAGGGCCAGACCGGAAAAGAGTAGGCAGGACGAATTTTTATTTCACCTGTCAAGGGGATGAAATACATTGCCGTTGAATCGGGACTTTGTTCACCGTCAGCTTTAATGGATGTTCCTTTGAATCTGGTAAAACCTATTCCTCCTACGGCAGACCACCTTATATATTCATCAAGCAAAGGTATCTGAAATCCGAAAGTGGCTGAAGGGAGATATCGTTTTTTTGCTCCCCCTATAATTTCAAAAGGGTTGGATTCCAGCTCTTTGTCAATGGAAGGATAGTAAAAAGAGTTGGTAAAACTGAATTCTCCCCCGATAGCTTTAAGATCGGACGGAGTTCCTAATATTATCAGCAAAAGCAGAAAAGGAACTGCGAATTTCAAAATTTTTCCGGAAAGCAGAGTGACTGCAATTAGCAGCCATAATCCCAGAATTATCTGTCCCACGGTTTCGGTTAAAAGCCATGCGGCAATGACAAGAGGAAACAGCAGTGCTTTAACTGCAGGTTTAATAAAACTGTAACTTTCAATAATATCTGCTCCATAGTGACCCAAAGAGTAGTAGAGTTTTACAAGTGCCCTTCCCGGATCAAAGTTGTTTAAATAGATGTCTCTGAAATTTCTTAATATTTGTACATAACTGTGATCATAAGAACCGAAACTTTCTGAAGCAATAAAACAGAATCCTCCCGATTCGCCTCCTCCTTCCGCTTTATAGTGAGACCAGAAACCGAAAGTGGTAACTGCGGAAGCTTCAGTTGTTATAAGTTTATCAGGGTTATGGTTGCCGGCAACATCTTCAGCAGAGATCTTGACAGTATAAATATATTTTTCAAGTCCGTCATCATTGTTGATAATGTCAAGCCCATCTTTTGCAGAAAGAGAAACTTCCCATATTTCATCATATTCATCTTCTCTGACAGTTGAAACATACTCAACCGTTGACTCAACTTCAGTTCCGTCCCTTTCAAAAAGTCCGCTTAATGTGATATGGTACTTTCCTATTTTGTCGTGAATTTCATTGCTGCCCATTACATACGGAGGTGTTATTCTAAGGACTATTCTGCGGTCGCCTCCTTCTGTTTCAACACTGACGGGAGCTTCCGGTGGAACATTATCAAAAACTATGAAAAAAGAGCTTGAAACTGAAGCAGGAACGCCTGTAGTTGTTTCCTCCTCTTCTTCTTCGTCGTCAAAGATATCACCTAGACCGCCTTCATCTTCATCTTCTGTGCTGTCGCCTGAAGTGTCAAGCTCAACAGTCAGAACAAAACTGTAAATCGCATCGTATTTTGAAATTTCATCAACAGGATCATCTTCACCGTTTCCCGGCTTTTCGTCTTCGTCGGGAACTTCTTCATCTTTATCAGGAATCTCTTCGTCTTCGTCAGGAAATTCTTCATTTTCATCTGGAGTTTCATGGTCATCATCACTATCCTCGAACCTCATTTCATGCAGATAACGGAATGGTGTTTCCTGTGGCGGAACAGTTCCTCTCAGCAGTTGATACAACTCTGTTCCTGTAATTGTCATCTTGTTGTTGAGGTAACTCAAGGAAGAACCTTTAACAGTCTTCACAGTAATATCGGTAGTTCCCGACTTGAAAGTAAGTGTAGCGTTTCTGACAAGCGTATGTTGAGGTAAATTGAAAAGAACATCGACCTCTCCGTCAATATTTAGTTCTCCATGTCCGGGGTCAAGTCTCACATTTTCTAGATAATCTGAGTCGCCTCCGAAAACCGGCATCCAGATCAGGATAAAAAAACATAGAAACAAAAGAGCTGTTTTATTCATAAGATACCCCCAGAGCAGTTTCTGCAATTCTCAAAGCATTGTATGCAGCTCCCTTTCTTACATTGTCTGCAACAACCCATGCACTTACTCTTCTTTTTGTGTCATTGGAACGGAGTCTTCCGATAAAAACCTCGTTTCTGCGGGAAGAGTCTATCAGTGTCGGATAGAGAAGTTCTTCAGGATCATCCATGAGGATCATTTCGGAATGATTTTCAATTTGTTTTTTGATCTTTGCAGTATCACATTCTTTTTTTGTATTTATGACCACAGTTTCCGCATGCGAGAAAAAAGTTGGAACTCTGACGGTCGTAACATCAATATCAAGATCTTTAATTCCAAGTATTTTTCTGGTTTCATTGATCATTTTCACTTCTTCTTCACAATATCCATCCGGATAAAAAGGTCCGATCTGCGGAATAAGGTTGAAAGCTATCCTTTGAGGAAACACCTGAGGATCTGAAGATTTTCCTGAAAACAGTGTGACAACCTGATCTTTCAACTCTTCTATCCCCTTTTTCCCTGCTCCGCTTACACTCTGGTAAGTACTTACAAACACAGATTCTATTCCGGCATGTTTGTTAACTATGTCAAGAAACGGAACCATTTGAATGGTGGAGCAATTGGGATTGGCAATTATCCCTGTTTTCATATTTTTTACAATATCTCCATTTACTTCAGGCACTACAAGGGGAACAGCCTTATCCATTCTGAAAGCGGAACTGTTGTCGATCACAAGCGCCCCTTTTTTTGAAAAGACCGATGCCATCTCCTTTGAAACTGCCGAGCCTGCACTGAAAAATGCAACATCTATTTTTTTGTCGGCAATATTCTCTTTTTTCAACGGTATTATGCTGATTTCTTTCTTTTTATACTCAACAAATTCGCCAAGAGATCTTTCACTGGCAAAAGGAAAAAGTTCTCCGACAGGAAAATTTCTCTGCTCAATAAGAGTGATGAATTCCTTCCCTACAATACCGGTAGCCCCTATAACAGCAACATTTAATAATTTCATCGATTACTCCATTGCAAAAAACAGCTCAATCCCTAATAGTAGCAAAAAATGTTCCAGCCATAACAGCCTGTTATTTTAAAGTGTTGAACGGCACCACGATATGACAAAAAGACAAATTGCCATATTGTCATAATTGTAAGACAACATTTTTGTGCGACTGTCAGGATATGCAAATGATTAATCTTCGTGCTCTTCAACTGTTTCTTCGTCAAGATCCTCTGTTTCCGTATCAGCTTTATCTTCCTCAATTTCTTCAATTTCATCGACTGTTCCAGTTTCCACCATACTTTCCGCCTGTTCTTCCTTTTCTTCAGCTTCAGTTACCTTTTTGGAAAACTCCTTTTCAAGTTCGGCTTTTTCATCAAACTTGTCAGTTGTGCTCATTATTCTTGTAAACCCGCTGTCCCCGGACCGCTGGAACATATCGGGTCTTCCATCATTTGTGGTATCTTTTTCTATTCTTTCAAGAACGCCTTTGCTGTAGTGTTCCCAGTAATCTATTCTCCCGTTATTGCTCTGATCTTCTTCAATTAATATCAACACACCGTTTTCATCGTAGTGTTTCCATCTGTCAGTCCTCTCATCAAAGCGGGTGTCATACTCTTTTCTTCTAACAATACCGTTGACATAAAAATTTACAACATCAATTTTTCCGTCAAAATCAAGATCGAGCTCTTCCTTTGCTATGGCTCCTCTTTCATCATAGAATCTCCACACATCTATTTTCCCGTCACGATTAAGGTCCATCATTTTCACATAAATATAAAGATCAAACTCCCCTCTGACACCTTCTTTGGGAACTTTTCTGAAAATATTGATTATATCAGGTTTCCCGTCTTTATTGGAGTCATATTGTTTTTTTACGAACAATTTCGGGTCAAAAGTCAACTCTCCTCCTCTTGCAGTAGGGAAAGTGTCCTGGTATGCAATTCCCCCATGCTGTTGTTGCACTCTGCTTTCCGTTTTTTTATCAGCGGAAGTACAGGACAGGAAAGATAATATCACAACAAACACCAACAAAAGATAAGAAATCTTCATTTTATAAACCTCTCACATCGAATGACAATCACAAAAAATTTACTGTTTTGAATAAAAAAATCAATTTTTTTACACAATGATTTCCAGTCCGTCATAAGCAGGTTCAATATCCGGAGGAAGTGACGATTTGATCTCATCATATTCAAAGTGATGGTTCATGTGAGTGAGATATGCTCTCTTGGGATCTATTTTTTGAATAAGTTTTATCACTTTTTCAAGTTCCATGTGTTTGTAATGCGGTTGCTTCACAGTAGTACAAACTGAAAGAACTTTCACCCCTTTAAGTTTTCCAACCTCTTTTTCCGATATTTTGCTTACATCGGCAAGAAAAGCGAAGTTACCGCTCCTGAAACTGCAAACATCCATGGATCCATGCAGATGTTTTATCGGCAGAAAAGATATGCCCCTGAAATCAAAAGGCTTTGAAGTGATAATTTCCGGCTTCAGAAAAGGTGTGGATGAATACTCATTTTCTCCGAACATATAAGGGTATTTCAATTTAATTGTTTCCATAGTTGCAGCATCTGCAAAAAAAGGGATGCTTTCTTTGTTTTTAAAAGCAATTATCCTTGTATCATCTATCCCTGCAATATGATCGCTGTGAGGATGAGTTATCCATATTGCATCAATTTTTTCTATACCAGCCCTCAACAGTTGAAGTCTCAACTCAAAAGGTGTATCAACCAGCACAGTTGTATCCTGTTCACTTATTATCAAAGAAAAACGGCTTCGTTTATTTTTTTCATTTTCAGACAGACACACCTTGCATTTACAGAAAAGCTGAGGTGTTCCTGTTGAGGAACCTGTTCCTGAAAATATGACTTTCATTATCCGATAAATTTTTTGAAAAAGCCTTTGACAGACCGCTTTTTATGTATTTCGTCTTCATATACTTCCAGAAGTTTTTCAAGTTTTGATATTTTTTCTTTCAGCATATTGTTTTCTTCAGTTAGCCTTTCAATATCGCTGACCGGCTCTATATGTTCAGCAGGCTCTGCCGGAATCGTTTTATCCTGTTCTGGCTCCTCTTGTTCAATATCAGGTTTTTTATCCGGGACAGTTTCTTCAGATACAGTTTCAGTTACGGAAAGTAATTCTTTCAAGTCGTTATCCAAAGAAGCCGTTGTTTTAACAGGAAATATTTTGTCAGACTCAAAGATTTTCTGATAAGAACCGTCTTCAACCTTGTAAACCACCTGTATCTGAACCCCTTTTTTAATTTCTATTGATGATTCCACATCTCTCATATCCGGAATTATGATGGATCTTACTTCCATATTTCCCTTTTCAGTTGAAAGGACCGAAGAAAAAAATGACTGAGGAAAGCAACTGTCTTTTACAAGAAAATTTTGACTGAATGCAAGTCTGTCCGGCAGATCATTCAATGCTATAGTGATCTTTACCGCCCTGTCATTGGTAAGATATGCAATGGAACCGTATTTATCCAGAAGATCTTTTACCGGACTTTTTTTCGGTTTTTCTTCTTTTTGTTCTGTTTGACTTTCTTTTGTCTCTCCGCCCATACCGTTTTCGTTTTCTGCCGAAAAGCTTTGTGTTGTCTCTTTTGGAATATCCGTTTTATTTTCAGAAGAATTTTCTCCGGAATTTTCTTTTTCAGATCTGCCGCTTAAAATGGCGGATATCCTGTTAAGTGCCGACTCAGGGTTGACATTGTTTGACAGACAAAGATTCCTTATCTGAGCCTGTTTTTCTTTGAAAAAACGGTTCGCCTCTATGTTGTCGAATCTTATCCCCCCTTCTTTTTCTGTAAAAGCAATATTCCCCATCAGAAAGATGAGAAGTGAATTGTTTTCATCTGAAAGAAAAAGAGGAAGCCCCGGAATATCGCGGTCAAGTTTTTTGAACCAGTTACGGTATTCTTCTGTTCTAAGTTTTCTCACTATGTCAAAAAGGGTGAAGTTCATGAATGTAAGACAAATACTGTTCTGATATTTTTTTATCAGCGTAGTGTTTTCAGATAAAAACTCAAGATCTTTCCTGACGGGAGAAGTGTCCCCCTGCAATATGTTGTATTCGTGAATTTTTATGTTCATTGTCATTGTTGTCCCCCTTTTAGATCACAATACTTTACAGTAAGGTTCCGTCCCTTTTCTTTAGCTTTATAGAGAGCCATATCTGATTTTTCAATAAAATCTTTTTCACTTTTAACTCTGTCTTCATGATAAGATGAAACCCCGGCACTTATTGTGGCTGAAATTCCTGAAAAATCCATCTTCCCGCATTTTACTCTTATTTTTTCTGCGGTTCTGTAAGCTCCTTCACGATCGGTTCCTGTAAGAAGAATTGCAAACTCTTCTCCACCGATCCTTCCCACATAGTCTGAAGATCTGACAGTATCTTTCAAAAGAGTTCCCATTTGCTTCAAAACAGCATCTCCGGCAAGATGTCCATAAGAATCATTTATCTTTTTAAAGTGATCAATATCAAGAAGTATCATTGATATGGTAAATCCGTATCTGGCAGCTTTTTCAACCTCTTTCGACAAGATGGACATGAAGTGTCTTCTGGAGTGAAGTTTTGTAAGAACATCGGTAGTTGCTATCTGAAGTAACTCCACATTATCAAAAATTACTGCAACATTTTCTGCAAGCATATCCATGAACCGTATCTCTGATTCTGTAAGGCTTCCCTTGGAAGTGTCTCTTTCCAGATAAAAATATGAAGTGACAATACCTTTCGTTGATATCGGAACTGCGGCAACAGATCTGAAATCACCTTCTGCTGTCCCTTCGCCGGAAGGTGTTCCCGAAATGAACTCGATCCTTCCCGATTTGAGCATTCTGGCGATAAGCCCGGCTTTGAAACGGATTTCGTTCATTTTATACTTTTTATATGTGGAGTCCAAAATAAGATAGTTCCTTTCATCTTTTTCATTTCCGTGAAATATTATGCCGCAAACATCAAGAGAAAGAAGGTCAAGAACTTTTTTAATGACTATGTCAGTTATCCTGGTGATCTCAGTCCGTCCCGCAATGGATTTAACGATATCAATTACGGCGGCATAGTTGTTGTTAAGAGATTTCATGTATTCAATGTGGCTCTTTCCGTGAAGTATGTGTTCTCTCAGTTGCATTATGCTGCTTTGGATGAACTTCTTTTCTTCATCATAAACCCCGGCTCTGTCAAGAGAAAGCTTCATCTCTTTGATGATGTTCTCCGTATCATCAATGTCGATATTATAAGAAATGTCATCAAAAAGGGTGAAGAAAAAAGAAGACTGACTTTGTGATGCAAGAGAAAGCCCTTTTTCAACATATTTTTTCAAAAGAGATGATGCCGGAGCATACTCTTTAAGGAACATTCCTGAATAGTAATAGTAAAACATTTTATAAAGATAGTGGGAGCTCGTGATTTTATTCTGCTCAACTTCAAGGATTATCTCCATTCCGGCATCTCTGTTTCCTGTCCGTGTAAAGTGAACAATTTTTGAAAGAAGATAAAGAAGATAGTTGGTGCCCTTATATATCGGATACTCCTCAAGCATGTTCAGAAGTTTTTCTTCCAGTTCAAGAAAAAAGTTCCTGTCGTTTCCGGTAAGAGCCTCAAGGAAGATCATGATGGAATAATAGATCACACTTTTGGAGTGGTTAATGTTTTCGAACTGATCGAAATATCTTCTTAGTTTTCCACCGATACTCCGCGCATACCCGGTTTCATTTTTAAGTATCGCAAGCAGTATCTGAAGTCCGTAAATATCTATAATGTCCGGATCATTTATTTCGGCAACACTTATGTTCTCGGCACTGTTAAGATAATTCTCGGCAATGGAAAGTTCTCCCCGGATAAGGGCAAGTTCACCGTAGTTCACATAACATTGTTTCAAAATGTTCGTGCCACACCCTTTCCGTGCGTATTCAATAGCTTTTTCAAGATAAAACCTTACATCATTCATTTTTCCCAGACGGTGGGAACAGGCAGCCAAATTCAAATAACTCCGGGTTATCCTGAAATTGTCAAATATCTCAACGGAAAGCTTTAAAGATTCGTGAAGCACTTTATATGCTTCATTGATCTCGTTGTAATTCCAGAAATAGCGGTATGAAGAATTAAGAGCATCTATCACAAACGGCTTTGAATCAAGTCTGTATGCACTTTCAAGAAGGTCTTTCATCATTTTTTGAAGATGGTCGCGGTCTTTTGTGCCAAGCAGTATAGAGTGATCGAACTGAAGGTGTTTAAGTGTGAAGTTCCTTATCGGTCCGAAAAGTTTGGTATGCCCCTTTTTTACAAATCCTATTGCTCTTACGAGATGAAAATATGATTTGCTGTAATCTCCACCTATGGCAAGAATTATATAAGCCCTCAAATAGTGTTTGAAAGCTTTTTTATCTTTAGTTTCGGCTTTATAGTCAGATATAAACTTCAAAGCCTTTTTCGGTTCAGCGTTTCCAACAAGAGAATAGACAAGATCCTCAAGTATTGTGTCATCTCTGTTCCAGACAGAATGACATTTTTCCAAAAGAGGAAGGGCTTTATTGAATATCCCCAGACGGTAATACATCCTGCCGGCAAAAAGATAAACTGCATACTTTTTTTTGTCCGGTGTAAGTTCAGGATTTGACTCTACAATGGAAAGTGCATTGTCAAGCGAAGTTTCAGCAAGTTCGGAGTTGAGATTTGCAAAAAACCCACCGACCGACTGAAGATAAAGTCCCAGAGCTTTTTTTGTGTGCCCGGCTTTGTTATAGTGAAAAGCGGCAAAAGCAAAGTGGTTGATCTTCATTTCGAGAAGATCTTTCCATGTTTCTATTATGTAATCACCGAATTTTTCATGGATAACCTTTTTTTCAGTGTCTGTAAGCATTGAATAAATAATAGGCTTAAAAGACTTGTTGACAATGGTCATCCGTCCGTTTTTATAAATGTTTATGAGATAGTTTGATTCAAGTACGCTCAACGATGCTTCGAACTCCTGTTTATCCATTTTATCGGATACTACTGCAAAAAGAGATTCTTTGGTTATGAACTTGAGATAGACCGACGCTGCTTTCAGAAGATACCGTTCTTTGGGAGGAAGTGATGAAACCTTGGCTTTAAGTAGCTTTTCGGCACCCTTTCCGATAATTTTCATGTCTCTGAAAAAAATACGGGACCCCTTTTCATAGATAAGTTTTTCTTCACTTAAAAGAAACAGAAGTGAACGGATCAGCTTAGTGAGCCCCCGGCTGTTCCTGTATATCCAGAGGTATATTTCGTTTTCGATCTGGTTCTCGGATTTTCTCAACGCACTTTCAATAAACTCTCTTGTTTCCAGAAATGTAAGAGGAGAAAGAACTATCCTTGAATAAGCCGGGACCTCTATTGTTGAACCCCCTTCGGGATCGATCGTTACAATTGTGAAAAGACCGTTGGTGTTATCAGGGTTTGTGGAAATTTCCTGTATTATTTTGAGAGATCTTTTATCAACATTTTCGAAGTTGTCAAGCATAAGAATAATAGGTTTTTCTCTCGCCGCCATTCTTACAAAATCTTTACACATCGAAACCATTCTGAAAAAATCTTCGTTGGAAGTTGAAAGGCTTTTTTCCGGAGCGAACATCTTAAATTCACCGTAAGATAAAAACTGCGGAAAATAAAGGAGAACTGCACCGCGCCACTTTAACGAAAGCTGTAGTCTGTATTCCCTGTCCAGAGATTCCCAGAGAGTTTTCAGGAGATCTGCAAGAAGATATTGTGTCTGATTGGCACTGAAAAAAAGAACATTGAAATTTCGGGACTTCATTTTTCTCCCGAATTCCTTAAGAAAACGGCTCCGCCCTGAACCTTCGGGAGTTTCAATGATAACTGTCTGGTCTATAGAGGTGGCTTCAAAATTGTCAACAAGCTCGACAAGTGCCGTCATTTCCGGTTTTCTTGAAATGAAGTCAGTTTCATGGACAGGAACGCTTCTTTTAAGAGATCGGCTGTATTCACTTTCTTCGGTCATTGTTATGATCTTTTCAAAACTCAAAAGCATTGAAGCGGCATCTGAAAACCTTTCGGAAGGTTCTGGCGATATAAGCCGGGATATGAAATCTTTCAACTCCTTTTCCGTGTTGGATGGAAAATGGATGTTTGTTATATCGGCAGTGCTGTTTTCAATGTATGGGAGCGTTTTCCAGGGCAACCTTGAATAAAGTGCTTCATAAAGGACTATCCCCAGACTGTAGAAATCGGATCTCCAATCAAAGACACCTTGCTTTATAACTTCAGGGGCAGTATAGGTGTAATCGGATCTCAATCCTGCTGACTTTGCCCCGAAAGAAGATAAAAATCCAGTGTCAACAAGTTTTGCAGATCCGTCAGAGCTTACAATGATGTCCTGCGGCTTGATATCTCCATGAACAAGCCCGTAATTGTGTATTTCTGTCAAACCTTTTGCAATGTCAAAAATATATTTCAGTGTATCAAGTTCGCGCTTTGTTTTCATCCTTGCAAGTGAAGAGCCTTCGACAAATTCCATCGTATAAAAAACAGTGCCGTTTTCGCTGAAGAAATCGTACATTTTTGCAATATATTTGCTCTTTATCCTTGAGTAAGTGTTAAAATCTTTTTTAATTTTCGGAAGAAGATTTCTTTTTGAAAAAAAGCCGGGATCTATCATTTTTAAGGAAACATTCTGATCTGTGACAGTATCTTTGCTGAGCCACACTTCTCCCAAAGTGGTGTGCCCGACAAGTTTTATTAACTTGAATCTCCCTATGACCTTTGAGTTTTTTTTCATATACTTTCCAAAATATACTTCTTCTGCCGGAAAAAGTCAGTAAATAAAAAAATACCGGCAATGTATAATATATTTATTATCCATTTTTCTCAAATAATTTTGTCATAAACATTTAATTTGCACAGATAAAGGAGGTATGGTATTAAGATGTTGAAAATAGTTTTTTATAATTGAAGTAAATTTCGTTCAGGAGAACTAAATGTTGAAAAGAGTGACAAGCCTCGTATTTTTATTGTTTTTATTTCCGCTTTTATACGGTGAAAGTCCGTCTGTTCATGCGGGGATGAAAATTACCCCTGAAATATCGAAAGATGTAATCGCCCGTGCTACTGCGAAATATTCAAAAATGTACGAAAAGTATTCCGGAATAAAAAGCACCCGGCATGTAACTGTCGAATGGCGGCATCCCAGAACCAACAAATTAATAGAAAAAGAAGAAGTGGTTTATACCAGATACGATGATTTTTATGAAAACCTTGTTTATGAAGTTCACAAATATACTGTTAACGGGGAAGAAAGAAATCCAAAAAGCTATGATCCGAGAGAATCAAAACCGGGGATTCCCCATTTTGATAAAAATGGACACAAAGAATATGAAAGGGAAGTTGTGGCAGTTGAAAAAGTTGACGGAAAGTTGTGCTACAAAATAAAAATGACCCCCAGAAATCCGAAAGATGAACATTTTGCAGGGCATGTATGGCTTACCGTTGACGGGCTTGAGTATGTTCAGAACGAAGGAACTTCGGGAAGAATGAGATTCGGTGTCAGTGACCTCTATGTGAAATATAAAGCGAGAGATTTCGGTGATTATTTCTTTTTTACGAGCGGTTACACAAAAGTGACCCTTAATGTTCTTGGACTTTACAGAAGGACACTGATATTTAATTTTGTAAATAAGAACATTGAACCCATTCCAAGAAAAAAATAGCGAGGGGAAGCATGAACAGTTTATATGAACTTTTACTTGCCGCACAGTTCATAAGTGCATTTTTTACTTTCATTGCACTCTATTTTGTAACAGCGGGTTACGGCAGACACGGCGGTAAAAAGTGGGGACCTTCAATAAATCCGCGTGCAGGCTGGCTTTTAATGGAATCTCCGGTTGTTATAATTCCCATAGTTCTTGCATGCAGCGGAACGGTGACAACAGTTACAGGTGTAATGCTTGCCATCTGGCTGACACATTATATTCAGCGGACATTTATCTATCCTTTTCTTATCCGCGGTGAAGAGAAAATGCCTCTTCTCATAATCCTTTTTTCGTTAATGTTCAATGGAATGAACGGTTACATCAACGGCTACTATCTGTTCAATATCGCTGATTATTCCGTTTCATGGTTTTCCGATATCCGTTTTATTGCGGGAGTTTGCATCTTTTTTGCAGGAATGGTGATAAATATCCACTCGGATCATGTCGTGAGAACTCTCAGAAAAGAGAAAGGTGAAGGATACCACCTTCCCGAAAGAGGGATGCACAAATTTGTTGCAAGCCCCAACTATCTGGGTGAAATAATGGAGTGGACAGGTTGGGCGATCCTCACATGGTCTCTTCCGGGACTTGCATTCATGCTTTTTACGATGGCAAATCTTGTTCCAAGGGCACATAAACACAGAAAATGGTACAAAGAAAAGTTCGGGAACGAATACCCCTCATCAAGAAAAAGGGTGTTTCCGTTTATTTACTGAAACAAAAAAGTTTCCTGAAAAAGTAAAACTAAAAAGTTGAAATTAAATTATTTAAGGTATATAGTATTTGCTGTATTTGAAAACAGGTCGTGAAACTGATTTGGAGGCAGGTTTTGGATAACAGAGTTTTTAAAATAAGAGATGAGGTTGCTTTCAGGAAAGCCAATGACGGCACAATGACAATAGTATCCCCGGTAACGGACAAGATAATCACTGTGAATCCTACTGCAACGGAAATATGGGAAATGATCGACGGTGAAAAAACCGTTTCGCAGATAATAAATTTTTTCAGCGAAGCACACTCAGATGATAACGATTTTCCCGGACAAAAGCAGGTGTCGGAAGATGTTACCGATATGATAGATAATTTTTTTGCCAGAGAGCTTACTGAACTTGTCAGTAAAGAAGATTAATTATTTTTGTTAAGCATAACAGGAGGGTTTCATGAACCGTCTAAAAGCATTTCACTTTTCAGTGTTTTTTATTTTTTTAGCCGCAGCCTTTTTTGCAGGATGTTCCTCGAAAGAAAAATGTTCTTCCGACATGGAATGCAAAGACGGTTTCTATTGCAGTGAAGATAGAAAATGTGAATCCTTCAAACAGGATGATTACACCATATCTTTTACAGATCTCAAAGACGGCGACATTATCACAAGTGCCGATGACATTGACAGATCAACTGAAGATATCATGATAAATATCACTGTTGCCATTGAAGATGCAAAACCTCATGTCGGTGACGGTATGAATGTCACCCTTTCTGTTAAAAACAAAGTTGGCAACGCATCTTTATATCATGGAGACATCGCTTCTTCAAAAGTTGTGTTCAACAATGTTGTAATGCCGGAAGGTCCTTTGACCGTGGAAGCATGGATCACGAAAAATCCTTCAGTTAAAGCAACGGCGGCAGTTACCGTCCAGAAAATGAGCATAGAAGTTTTCTATATGAAAGGTGGTCCCGGCGGAAACATGGCTCCACTTGACGGCGCAGAAATAGATGATGATGACAACTATGACAGGCTTGATGCCGATAAATTCACTTTGTACATTACCGGGGAAACTTCCGGCATAAAAAAAGGTGATGAAGTTAAACTGATGATACCTGAACTTCGGGATGAACCTGTTGCTCAGGCGGAAGTTGACAGTGACGGGAAAGTGAACTTTCAGGCAGTTGAAATTCCCGTATGGCAGAATGTGAGGATGGTGCTTGTTTCAGGAGCCTATTCAAAAAGCATATCCTTTTCTGTTGAATCTTCTAAGATGTGCGGTTTCATGCTTAACATCAGTAATGGACAGGTTTTCGGCATTGCTGACGACATTAATCTCAACTTGAGCGGACTTCAATATAACCTCAGAATAAGTGAGATCGTCGGTTGCGGTCTTGGCAGCAAAGTTTCTTTCTTTATCGGTGATGACGATGATGAAGAGCTTCCGTTTTTCAAATCGATTTTCATTGGAAGAAGCACCGTTGAAGATGTTATAACAATTCCCGCAAGTTCAGCTCCCGGAGATACCAAGATGGTCAAGGTTCTCATTGAAGACAGTGAACTTGACATTTTTGGACAAAGAGTGGTTTCAGGGCTTCTTGTTGACCTTGATCCTCCTTTCGGTGAAATAACTTTCCCCGCCTATGACCAGATAATCACAATGGAAGATGATCTCGATTCCAATACTCCCGGGATTCAGATAAACTTTGAAGGAACTGCAGATGACATTGTCACTCCTCCGGTTTCGATGATATTCAAACTTCAGGATGTTGTAATTGCAAATATTGAAGATGTTTCAGGGGATTTTTCTGTTCCCTATACTTTTGCACAATCTGTTGCAGATGCAGTGCTTGAAGCTGAAATAATTGACGGAGCGGGAAACAACTTCATGGTTTCACAGATATTTTCCGTTGATACCGGCTCAACTTTCCAAATTTATTCCATTTGCGGAAAAACAGGCGGAGAGCTTGTGAACGGAATGTGGCTCAATGCAGATGATGATGAAGATAAAGATAGCGGCAAACTTCAGTGTACAGTTGTCCTCAAAGCTCCGGCGGGAGCACTTCTTGATTCGGCATCACTTGCCGTTGGTGACGGAGATGCACAGGAAAAAGATTTTGATGAAAATGGCGAAGCATCATTTGTCATAGAGCTTGAAGATGATAAAGATGGAATTGCTCTCACTGCAAAAGCTTATCTTGAAGATACTGAAAAAGATGAAATAGTTTTCACAGTAAGAGTTGATACCGTTCCGCCTGTTACAACAGTGGCAAACAATCTTCTTCTCAATAACGGAGAAAAGACAAATTCCCACGATATCACATTCAATTTCAGTTGTGATGATGCCCCATGCACATTCAACTCCCGTTACAATGCTGAAATTACTGATCTTTTCTCAGCGAGCAATTCAAGGACACTGGTTGGACTTGCCGATGGAACTCATTCAATGACTGTCAGATCAAGAGATGCGGCAGGCAACACAAGTGCCCCTGTAACTTTCACCTGGACTGTTGATACTGAAAACCCCGATACCATCATTACAAAAGACCCCGGTCCCGGAAGCACGGCAAGTTTTGCACTTTTTGAATTTGAATCAACAAAGGAACCTTATAAATACTGGTGCAGACTTTTCAAAGATGAATCTCCGTATCTTCCCGATGACGGCACATATCAGGAATGTTACAACGGAAAGAAAAGTTATTACGGACTTGGTAAAGGAACATACAGGTTTCAGGTTTATGCAGAAGATGCTGTCGGAAACATCGATCCTTCCCCTGCTGAACATATCTGGGTGGTAGGCTCTGCCGCTCCTGTGACAACAATTACTTCAGTTGATCCTGATGATGAAGTTACAACAAATACTACTGTCCATTTTGAATTTGATGCAACAGTTGAAAGTTTTTTCAAATGCCGTCTTGAAAGGGATGGAGCAGTTGTTGAAGATTGGGAAGATTGCAGTGGAAAGAGTGCCGGATATTCATCTCTTGATGACGGCAACTATCTTTTCATGGTAAAAGCAACTGCCGTTTACGGTATTGAAGAAAATACCCCCGCATTTTACAGTTGGACAATTGATACTACGGAACCTAAAGTAAGGATAATTTCAAAACCTGCAAAAGCAACTCCTTATACTTCAGGAACTTTTGTTTTTGAATGTGTTGATGCGACAGAGTGTACTTTTGAATGTGAACTGAATGAAACTCCTGTTGACTGCTCGGAAAGTTACTATTCTTTTGCCGGTCTTGATACCGGTGACCACAGATTTACAGTTGAAGCGACAGATGCCGCAGGCAACAAATCTGTCCACGATGATTCTGCCGGTCCATTTATGAATGATTATACTTGGAATGTAAATGCTGACCACCTTGGAATAACGATCACTTCAAAGCCTCCTTTTTACAGCGACTCTCCAAATGCCATGTTTGAATTTACAGCAAGCAAGGCGGCAACATTTGAGTGCAAACTCAATGGTGAAGATTATGCATCCTGCACTTCTCCGCAGAATTATAACGGACTTGCAGATGGTCAATATACTTTCACAGTGAAGGCAACTTCCGGTGAGCAGATAGCTTTTGAAAGCCACACATGGACAGTTGATACAAAAGCTCCTGTCATCACAATTAATTCAATGCCAAACAACC
>SLGQ01000033.1 GCA_007136595.1 Candidatus Sumerlaeota bacterium
AGGACTCGCTAAAGCTTTCAGTGAAGCGGGTGGTAAAGTTGAGGCTGCGCCAGTTGTGGGAGTTGAGAAGGTTGCTGCGGGTGGCGGCTTTAACTGGGAAGAACGGATAAAAGAAGAACTTGCCAAAATGACAGGCTATCCGCTTGATATGCTTGAAAGCGATCTTGATCTTGAAGCTGATCTCGGGATTGACTCAATTCAGAGAGCTGAACTCTGGGTAAATTTAAGCAAAGAATTTGGAATCCCTGATGACGCAAGACCTAAAGCTCCGGTAAAAACAATCACAGGACTCGCTAAAGCTTTCAGTGAAGCGGGTGGAGGAGTTGAGGCTGCGCCGGTGGGAGTTGCGGCTGCACCGGTTGAGGAGTCTGAGGAAAAAAAAAACGAATTTAGTTACGAATTAGCTCTGGAAACCGATTCTTCCTGGAATCTTTTTGCAAGAAACTGGCAATTTACCCATGAAAATGATCTGGAAACCTATGAATGCAACAATATTCTTGTTTTTGCAGATAAAAAAGATCATGTTTCAGATTTAAAACAAGGAGCAAAAAAGCTTGGGATCGGATTTGATCATATTTCTCCATCTGACTTTCTTAAAAAAGATGAAAAGAAACA
Organism: Candidatus Sumerlaeota bacterium; assembly: GCA_007136595.1. Lineage (GTDB taxonomy): Bacteria > UBP6 > UBA1177 > UBA1177 > UBA1177 > SLGQ01. The sequence goes on from SLGQ01000033.1 coordinate 616, forward strand.
GGAAAAGATTTTAAAAGATGTTGATACTATTGTATATATGGATCATTATGAACTTGCTGAAATGGATGAAAACAAAAAATCCATTGAAGTTTTTTATTTAAAAACCAAGGAACTTTTTGAGCTTTTCAAAGCTCTTTATCAAAATTTTTCTTCAAATGGAAAAAGAATTATAGTTCCTGTTTCTAAAAACAGTGCTTTTGAAAATTCACCGAAAAAAAGCGGTATATTTTCATCATTTCCAACAGGATTTTTCAGATCTTTGCAAAACGAACTGCAAGACTGTTCCGTCATGGTACTAAATGGAGCAACTGAAACCTGGAATGATATTGTACTCAAAAATATTGGAGTAAAAACGACATTTACTGATGCAGGTGAGATCAACAATGCAACAGTTAAAGGTGTTGTGTCAAAAGTTAACAGCCTTTCAATGACAACTCATCAACTTGATGAAAACGACCTTGTTCTTGTAACAGGAGGAGCAAGGGGTATCGTTTTTGAATGTGTTGCCGCCCTTGCTCAAAAAACGGGGTGCAAGCTGCTCCTTACCGGAAGAACTTCTGTTCCCGGAGATGAAGTTAAAGATCTTTCTTTTGACACAAATGATCTTGCTTCATCAATTAGAAATCTTGAGATGAAACTTGTCAAAGAAGAAAAAATGTCTCTTAAGGATGCAAAAAAAGAAGCTGCCCGACTGAAAAATCTGTGGGAAGTAAGCAACAACCTTTCACGACTTGAGGAAAACGGAATTAAGGCAAGGTATGAAAAATGTGACGTTTCCAATTATGTTGAACTTGAAGAACTCATATCAAAAATGAAGAAAGAAGGTGAAACGGTAACTGGTGTCGTTCATGGTGCCGGTGTTCAGAAATCGAAAATGCTTCCAGACCTTGAAATGGAAGATATCTTGAGAACTATTGAAACAAAAATGAATCCTTTTTTTGCTATGCTGGAGCTTTTAGATTGGAAAAAAGTGAAGTTTTTCAATTCATTCACATCGATCGCCGGACTTTTTGGAAATGCAGGTCAGACAGATTATGCTTTTGCAAATGACATGCTTGCAGAAATGACACTTGAAATCAAAGCAAGATATCCGCAAATTCAGGTTTCAGCAGTTGACTGGACTGCATGGAGCGGAACCGGTATGGTTTCAGATGCTGAAGCAAAAAGGTTTGTTGAAAGCGGGCTGATCCCGGTAGATGTAAAAAACGGTGTTAAAATGTTCCTCATTGCTTCATCGGACAACATTCATACAAGACTTGCTGTATTCAACGGGGATGCGGCTTTTGCAAAAAATACTGTTTCAACATACTCTCTTTCTTCATCTCCATTCAAAACTTTATCTGAAACACACAGTGAGCCGAAAAAAATAAATTTTTCTCTTGAAAGAGATCTCTATTTGCACCAGCATGTGGTAAATGGTGCACCTGTTGTTCCAGGAACTTTCGTTTCCGAAATATTTGCTGAAAATCTTCTTAAAGAAGGGAGTGCCATCAGCAGATTGAAATTTAGAAGACCTCTTGCTGTGAAAGATAATGATTTTAATGTTGAGCTTGTTGAAGTGGAAGACAAGGTTTTCGCTGTTCCTGAAAAAAGACCTCCGCTTGAAGGGAGAGCTCTTGAAAATCTCAGTTTTTCCTCATGTGACTCTAAATCTGACAGCAAAGCAGAAAAACCGGACTGGATAAAATTTGACACTAAAAAAGTGATGGAACTTTTCAACTCATCTAAAAAGGAAAAAAGTTCTTTTTATAACTATCTTGATGAAAAGTTTTCCCATGCGTTGAAAACAGGTCCCATTTTCAGAGGTATCGTATCAACAGTTGAAGACAATGAAATTTATTACAGTCTGGTATCTTTGACCAAAGATGCTGTAACTTCTTTTGCTGTCCCCGGAGAATTTAAATTCAATCCGGTACTTGCCGATATGGCAGTACAGGTTGCTTCTGCATGGAACATGAAAAAACAGGATGTTATGGCTATTCCTTTTGAAATAGAAAAATTCAATGTTTTTAACGGCACTAATTCACCTGACAGCATTGTGGTGAGCAGGATCGTTAAAATGACACCGGAGGAATCAACTTTTGATGTAGCTGTTTTTGAAAAAGATGGGAAACTTATTTTTACAATGGATAAACTTACATTGAAAACTATTGCGGGACTTGAGTAATGAATACCGGAAAAAAACCTGCCGGAAAATTTGATATAGTTGTTGTCGGATCGGGACTAGGCGGACTTACCTGTGCTCTTGAAATGGCACGAAACGGCTATAAGGTGTGTGTCATTGAAAAACATATTTCTCCGGGAGGATACGCTCACAGTTTTCACAGGTCAGGATTTACATTTGATGTTTCTCTCCATCATTTTGGCGGTTTATCTGAAGGAAATTCAATATATGGCGTTTTTAAGGCTTTGGGATTGCTGGATAAAATTAATTACCGGCGCAATAAAAATATAATGTGTGTAAGATTTCCTGACGGTGAATATACCATATCAAACAAACCGGGAACTTTTGAACATTTTTTAAAAACGGAATTTCCTCATGAATCAGAAAATATTGATACCCTTGTTGCCCATCTGAAAGAACTGAGATGGCATATAATCGGAGGATGGATAGATCCCGGTTTCAACATTCCAATGGAAAAACTTCTGACAGGAAAGTATCTTGACAAAACTTTTTACGAACTTTTAAGAAATTTTGTAAACGATGAAAAGCTGATAGCTTTTTTAAGCCAGTTCTGGATGTATATCGGTTTGCCCCCCAAACTGGTCAATGCAACTTTTTCAACCTGTGTGTCCAACAGTCAGTTTTTTGAAGGAACTTACGATATTGAAGGGGGCGGTGCCGCTTTAAGCAGAGCTTATGTTACCCGTCTTATAGAGCTTGGTTCCCAGTGTATCGTAAATTCTGAAGTAAAAAAGATCATTGTTGAAGAAGGTTTGGCAAAAGGGGTTGAGCTTAATGACGGAACAGTGATCGGGGCAGATATTGTTGTATCGAACTGTGATCCGTATCAAACTTTTTTTCATCTTGTTGACAAAAAGCACACAAGCGATCTTTTCCGTTTCAGACTTGAGAAAATGGAAAAATCTATTTCGCTGTACAGCATGTATATCGGCATTGACTGTCCTCCTTCAAAGCTTGGTGTTCCCGATGCAACATATTTTTACAACCACTCTTTTGAGCCTCTTGAAGCTTACAACAACTTAATTGAAGGAAACCTTGAGAAAACTGACTGGTGCTGCACTAACTATCAAAATTCTATGACAAATAAAGCTCCTGCCGGATGCCACACCCTTTCTTTTGTTGAGCTTACAGATACTTCGGACTGGCTTGATCTTGACACAGAATCATATTACAAAAAGAAAGAGGCTGTGAAAAAGAGACTCCTTGACAAATATGAGCTGCGGTTTCCGGGACTTAAAGACCATATTAAAGTTCTTGAATTTGCAACCCCGAGAACCATGAAAAGATACAGTTCAAATCATGGCGGTTCTGTTTATGGTCTTGCCCAGAATATTGAGCAGTCTGCAAGTAAAAGACTGAGAAATGTCACTCCTGTTGAAAATCTCTATCTTACAGGCTCGTGGACTTGGTCAGGTGGAGGATATGAAGGGGCGATAATGTCAGGAATTCAGACTGCCGCTTCGATCAAGAAAAAATGGGGTTCTAAAAATAATGCAAAACCGATACAAGTTAAAAGAGCTAAAGCAATTAAACAGAAAGAAAAGGGTGTTTATGAAAAAGATGTAAGGGTTTACAACAAGGATATTGCAGCGGGCGGTATTGCTGATGCTAACTGTTTTCTCCGTATGATGGACAGAGCCAGAGTTGACGGCGGGGAAAAGATGTTTAACATTGAGCTTGGCACTTCACTTTTTGACAGGTACAATATTCAAGTTTACTCTATCCACCTTAAGAACTATTCAAGAACTTTTGCCGGAGATAAACTTACAGTAATAACAAGACACTTTAAAAAAAGTGATTTCAGGATACTTGCCCATCAGACCATACAGAACAGAACAACGGGAAAAACAACTACTGATTCCGCTGTCGAGCTTGTCTGTCTTGACAAGGAAGGAACTTTGATAAACATACCTCCTGAAATTGATAAACCTTTTGAGTATAATTCGGAACTTGATCCCACTTCATTTTTCAACTCTGCAAGAGAGGAAACAACCATTTTCAATCACTATATCAGAGTTTATACAGAAGATACTGATCTGCAGGGTGTAACTTTTCACGCATCTTATCTGAGGTTTTGCGAAGAGACTTTTTTTGAGTTTCTAGACAAACAAACTAAAGGGGAAAGGACTTGGGATTATTGGGTTTTTTCTGATTTTTACATTAGGTTTCTCAATTCCTCACATGTTGGGAACATGCTTGATATAGCTATGTCTTTCCATAAAACTGCCAACGGAGAATATATTTTTCATCAAAAACTCATTATGAGAGAACAGAAAAAAATGGCAACTGAAATATTTTTTAAAGTTGACCTTTTTGACAAAAGGAACAATCCGGTTTTACTGAAAACCATTTTGTAAACTTTTTGGGGAGTTTGGTTTGGGGATAGGAAAATTTCTTTTAAACAAGGAAAACATTGAATTCACAGGAAAAACTTCCTGGAAATTCGGAAGACCTGCAATAGTTGACAAAGGGCTTAAATATTATGATGAAAATCCCCAGGATGTTGATAGGATCGTAAAGAATCTTGAATATGCGGGACTTAGATCGACTGGAAGATATTTAGATGAAGTTCTTGAAGGAATAGCAGTACATTACTATGAAAAACTGTTTATTTTAACTAAAAGATTTGAAGCTTACTGGATCGCTAAAAACAGAGTTGAAACCGGAGACAGCTTTAATATTATCAAGGAAGCTGTAAATGACAAAAAACCGGTCTTTGTTGCTCAAAGTCATTTTGGAGCCTCTTACTTTATGAACATAACTTTCATGGCAAACGGTTTTGACATAACTTCTGTAGGCAAATTTCCAGAGCCTGCCGGATCAATGATCGTAAACGGCAGTAATTTTATTTCAGATCGTTATAAGACCGGCAAAACAAAGCTGGTAAATATTGCCGATCCGGATGTAGATGTCCCTTACGAAATGTTTTCCACTTTGCTCAGGGGCGGAATTCTTTCAAATGTATTTGATGAAAACAATCAGTTCAGCAGAAAATATAACTTTCTTTTAACTGAAGTCATGGGCGGTTCAGGAATGGATCAGTTCCTTAAAAAGTTCAATGATGAAAAGATGGTTGTCGTTACTCCGTTCATTATCAGGACAAGTGACGAAACATTCAGTTTTGAGATCGACAGACATTTGCTTGCTCAATCTGATATAATTCAAAGCTTTTACAACGCTCTTGAAAAAAGAGTTGCATGTCATCCTGAACAATGGTATTTCATTCACGAACTCCACGAAGCTGTTCCTGAAAAATAAAAAAATTAATAAAACAGCGACTTTTATGTTACAAAATGTGTTGCAGGCAAGGATGGGAGCTTTGAGGTTTGTTAAAGTTATTTTTCAATTTTAACGGGGAGTTTTTCTGATGGATATGATACTTTTTATGACAAGGGAATGCACTCTTGAATGTCGTTACTGCTATGTCGAGCACAAATACGGTTCCTTTATGAAAAAAGAGACCGCCTTCAAGGCAATAGATCTTTTCATTGCTGAAAATGACGGTATTGCAAAACTCAGTTTTTTCGGGGGTGAACCACTTTTATGTTTCGACCTTATCAAAGATTGTGTCGGATATGCAGTGAAAAAAGCAGCGCAAAAAGGGGTTGACATCAAATTTTCGATTGCCACCAACGGCACATTGATAAACTCTGAAACACTTGATTTTTTTGAAAAATATAATTTCAGAGTCGAGATTTCTCTTGATGGTGCAGAACATTCCCACAACTTAAACCGTCCTATGAGAAACAAAAAGAACAGCTATAAAGAGGTAGTTAAAAATCTTAAAATTTTAAAACAAAAAGCGGGGCAACTTTCTGTTGTAGGTGTGATTTCTCCCCTGACAGTCCCTTTCATTTCACAAAATGCAAAACATGTCGTTGATGAACTTCAAATAAGCAACTACATAATGGCAGCGGATTATACTGCGGACTGGAAAGAAGAAGATCTTTCAAAAGTTCTTGACCAGTTTTTGATACTTGAAGAGTGGTATATGGAAAAAAGCAGAAAGGGGGATATCTTTTATTTTTCAGTATTTGATGCCCATATTTTTTCTCATGTCAAAGGTGGTTTCAAACCGGGAAATTTCTGTGATGTCGGAAGAAAAATATGTGCTGTCAGCGAAGATGGAAAAATATATCCATGTGTAAGATTTGCAGGCAAACCCCAAAGGGCGGAAAGCTATATACTCGGAGATGTTGACACAGGATTTAACTGGAAAAAATGCAGTGAAATATCGGCAGAAAATCTTAAGCCGAGACATCAATGTGAAGGGTGCAGCTTAGATGGCAGATGCACTACATACTGCCCCTGTCTGAATTGGGATATGACAGGCTCTCTCAATGAAATCCCTGGAATCCTTTGTGCCTATGAAAGTATGATAGTTCCGATCGCTGATAGAATAGCAAGAACCCTTTTCGAAGAAAAAAACCCCTCCTTCATGAAGAAGCACTATTGAAATAACATGGATATTTTGTAACTTGACTTTCAAAATAACCATGCTATTATTAAAGTGAGATTTGTTTCAGGAGGGAAAAATGTTCAAAAGATGGATAGAAATCAGTAAAGAAAAAAGTGCTTTGATAATCGGTCCCAGGAGAAGTGGTAAAACTACTTTTTTAAAACATAATTTTCCTGACTA
>SLGQ01000128.1 GCA_007136595.1 Candidatus Sumerlaeota bacterium
ATACTCAACGACAGAGAAAATTCACCTGCATCCACAATGCCCGGCATCGCTGTTGAAACCATTTGGTCAAGCACGACAGATCCTGTTGATAATACTAAGGCATTGATGATCGATACAACTGACGGAACTATATATCCGGCAGATAAAACAGGAACAAAAACCGTATATTGTGTAAGCGATATTCCGGAACTTCTTAACTGTCCACAATAACAGTATAATATTCCTATGAAATGTTTTTTTTCTGCATTCATTCTTTTCTTTATTTCAATGACAGTGATTTCATGCAGTAACAGCCCGTCAAAGATCAACGACGATGATGCCGGTGAAACTGCCTCCGTATGCGGGAACGGTGTTGTTGAAGAAGGAGAGTTGTGTGATCTGAACACGATAGAATGTGTTGAACTTGATGAGGAAAAATATCTGAAAGGCGTTGCGGTTTGCAGTGATGATTGTCAAAGCTGGGATGTTTCACAGTGCGTTGAATACAATGTCTGCGGAAACGGAATAATTGAAGGGGATGAAGTGTGTGACGGAGATAAAATTCCCTGCCATGAACTGAGTAATGCCTATATTTTCGGCTGGGCTGATTGTCTTGAAGATTGCTCGGGTTATGATGAAAGCACTTGCATTATAGATCAGGGGTGCGGGAATGGTGTAGTAGAGCCGTGGGAAGCTTGTGAAAGGGGAGATACCATCGAATGCGTTCAGCTTGACAGAGATCTCTTTTTGTCAGGCATTGCAGAGTGTTCATACTACTGCGACAGTTGGAGGGTCGAAACCTGTACCCCGGCATACTGCTTCAAAAAAGAATGTGGTGATACCCGGATCGTATTTGACGGGATAAGCTATGATTTTTCCTGCGGAGAATGTTCAGAAAAAGAGATCTGCGATGATAACTACAGGTGTTATACGCCATGTGCAAATATGGAATGCGGGGAAGACAGCTTTAAAGATAAAAATGGAAATGTCCATACAGTCAAATGCGGAAGTTGTCCCGAAAAACATTACTGCAACAAAAGACATCAGTGCAAGCCGGCATGTATAAACATGAACTGCGGCACAGACAACGGGATCATTTGCGGAGAATGTTCTGTCAGCGAATATTGCAGTGAGGAAGATCAAATATGCCGTAATATCCCGGTTCTGGAAATTGTCGAAATCCCCGAAGGTTACTTCATGAAAGGGTGCAATTACCACAAAGACGAAAACTGCTCGGAAGACGAATACCCATATTTGAAAATATATCTTGAAAAATACCACATCATGATAAATGAAGTGAATGTAGCAGAGTACAAAGCCTGCATCGATGCCGGAGTATGCGGAAACAAAACAGGCACTCTTCCCCACCTGACATACAACCACACAAGCAACTACTGCAACATCGGTTCAGACAGAGCGGAGAACTATCCTGCAAACTGCATAAGCTGGTATGGAGCAAGAGCCTTTTGCGAGTGGATGGGTGGAGTTCTGCCAACTGAAGAACAGTGGGAAAAAGCAGCGAGAGGAGGTTGCGAATTTTATGAAAACTGCGAAGAAGAAAGCAGAATTTATCCATGGGGAGATGAGCAGGCAACATGCAAATACGCATCAATGAAAGACCCTCAAACCCACATAGCCGGTTGCGGAACCGGCTTGACACTACCCACAGCATCATTTGAAAAAGGCATCAGCCCCTATGGACTTTATGACATGGCAGGCAACGCATGGGAATGGTGTGATGACATCGAATTGATCGGCGAAACAGAAAGGGAAATAGTAATGAAAGGAGGTTCCACCATCTTCGATTGGAAAACCCTTCGAATATCCTACAGATTCAGCGGCGACCCCGTCCACACCTACACCTTCAGTGGCTTCAGATGCGTTTTTTAGTGTGGGGTCAGGGCACAATATATATACAATGTTTATATTTTAATCGCTTTTTTTTGATTATTTCAGCGGTGATAAAGCAAGGAAATGTTGCTGCAAAATAAAATAGATATACACTTGAAAAATGGAAAAGATACTTATCCGGGCTCACAGTATTATGTAACACCCAGTATCCGGAAGACTGTCCCAACAGCTCAAACGGTATAGATGCCGATATTAAGATTGAAAAAATAATATACTTTAAATAGTTACGCCTTGTTTTCAAATAGTTGAAAATTTTAACTGAAATAAAATGAAAAAATACAGCATACAAAGATCCTGCCAAAACTATTGCAAGAGGAAAGCGTGTCAACGGAAAGTAAAAAAGAGAATAAGGGTAAAATGTTCCTACACCTGAAAAAACAAAATCGTTTACAATCTCAAGGATTAAAGATGACATCCCCCCCACAAAAAGAGGTAGCAAATATTTTCCATTGCTAAAGAAATTGAAAACGACAAAAAGTACCCAAGCTATAAATATGAATAATTCTATTATAATATACACCTGAATTCTCCCAATAAACAACCCCAATCTTATAAGAAATATTAATTATTGTCAAATAGCAGGGAATACGGGGTCAGGGCACAATAAATATACAAACAGATAGAGCAAAAACGCCTCTATAGTAAATTAGCTGAGAAAAATTGACATTATTGTTCCCACATTTTATATTAGCTGATGGCGAGACCATTGAGAATAACATATCCCGGTGCTATATACCACATAATTAATCGTGGAAGCAGAAAAGATGACATTTTTCACTGTGCCAGGGACAAGGATCAATTTTTATCAAAACTTCACAGTTCAGCAGAAAAATATTCTATTCGGATTTATTGTTACTGCCTTATGGATAATCATTTTCACTTGCTTATTGAAACTCCTGATGAAAAACTTTCTGAGTTTATGCATTTATTGCAATGCGGTTATGCAAACTGGTATAAGGTGAGATACAACCTGGTCGGACCACTTTTTCAAAGCCGCTTTAAGTCTGTCCTTGTTGAGAACGAGCGATATTTGATTTCGCTGAGTGCATATATACATCTTAATCCATATAGGGCAAAGATGGTTGATAACCCAGCTGATTACAGGTGGAGCAGTTGCAGACAGTTTTTGAGGAATGAAAAAAGCGAGCTTGTTGATCCCGATTTTGTTCTCAAATATGCCGGTGGTATAGATAACTATCGATATATAATGCAAAAAATGATCCAAGATGTGCCTAGTCACGAGCAAATATACGGCAAGTTCGGGATACTGGGGGATGCTTCTTTTAAAGATAAAGTGGTTGCCTCGCTCAAACATTTGGAAATTAACGAAAAAGCTGTGTTGGATTATCGGGACTTGAAAAGGATCGAGCCGTCTGTTATCGCTCATAAAACATCTGCTGTTTTAGGTGTTTCGATAAGTGATTTAACATCTAAAACCAAGGGCAACATTGCAAGAAAAATTTATCTTTACCTTCTTAAAAAACATACTTCACTTAAAATAGTATCGATTGCAAAGCTTGCTGAAATGACGCCATTTGCCGCAGGTGAGCTTATACGGAGGTTTAATAAAGAGATATTGTTATCAAAAGAGATCGAAGAAAAGTTGCGAGCTGTTGAGAAACAGTTGTACCCAAATATTGTGCCCTGACCCCAACATTGAGCAAAAATTTGAAAAAAAATTTACTTTTGGTATAATATTTGCGGAATTTTAATTTTTTGTGTGGATAGATAAAATCAAAGGGTTTTAAAATATTTTTTAAGAGGTGTTTTTATGAGAAGGCTTTCGTTTTTATTGTTGTTCGTTTTGACTGTGGTTTTTGCTGTGTCCTGTGAAAAAGAAGAGGATACGGGGCTTTATGATCCCGGTGAGGATGAGCTTGAGGGTGTTGTTTCTACTCCCAGATTCAGTACATCGCCAGGGGTTTATCAGGAAGAGATCACGGTGGAGGTTACAGTTGAAACTGATGGTGCTGTGATATATTTCACTCTTGATGGATCAAATCCTGATGAATCTTCCGATGTTTATGAGGCTCCTTTTGAAATTCCTCTTGAAACTATAAAGACTATCAAGGTTAGGGGATACAAGGACGGGATGAGTCCCTCAAATGTCACTACCGGTATTTTTGAAGTTACGGGCTATTTAGATATGCCTTCTTTCAGTTTAAGTCCCGGTATATATACGGAGCCTCAAAGCCTTACTTTATCTCATTATGATGCCGATGCAGCTATAAGATATACGACAGATGGAACGGAACCTACTTCAAAATCCCAGATATACACCACCCCTATAACTCTTCCTGCTGAAACGGAAGTTGAGGTGAGAGCGAAAGCTTTCAGAAACAAATGGGGGGATTCTGAAACTCTGACAGGTCTTTTTGTTATAACAGGGACTTTAACTTCCCCCAGTTTTGTCACTGAGCCGGGTATTTATACGGAAGCTACCAATGTTGTAATTGAAACAGAAGAGATCGATGTCGATATAAGGTATGAGGTGTATGGTCCGGAAGGAGGAGCTGATCCCACCAAGGATTCAACGCTCTATACTCAACCTTTCCAAATACCTTTGGATACTGTTGTAACAGTAAAGGCGGCGGTTTTTAAAGAGGGTTGGGTTCAGTCTCCTTCAATTTCGGGAAAGTTTACTGTTACAGGTACTGTGGAGCAACCTCAGTTCTCTCCTGTTGAAGGGACATATACAAGTGAACAGAGTGTAACAATGTCCGTTGACACTGAAGGAGCTGTTATCCGATATACGACAGACGGTTCTGAACCTACAGAGCTTTCTCAGCTTCATTCCACCCCGATAACGATTCCGCTTAATACGCAAACTTTGATAAGAGCAAAAGCGTTTAAAAAAGATTGGGTAGCATCTCCGACGGTCGGCGGAAATTATAAGGTGACAGGCAAAGTTGCTGTCCCATCATTCAGTGTTTTGCCGGGAGCTTATACCGATGTTCAGACACTTGCAATTACAACTACTACACCGGATGCTTTTGTCCGGTTTACTACCGATGGCTCCGATCCTTCAAAAACTGAAGGGCAGGAATATACCGGACCTTTCAGTGTTTCAAACACTTCGACGGTTAAGGCGATCGCTTTTAAGGCGGATTGGATAGATTCTGATATCCGAGAGGGGTCTTATACCATCACCGGCAGAGTAAGAAGACCTCTTGTAAGTGTTGAAGCTGGGAATTATACCTCAGCTCAAACTATTGAGATAACTTCTGAAACTCCCGGAGCATCATTCAGATATACTTTGGATGGCTCAAATCCTTCAAGAGAAAACGGGACACTTTATTCTTCTCCTTTTACAGTTTCTCAAAGCAGAACTCTGAAAGTGATGGGTTTTGTTCCCGACTGGGAAGAATCTTCAAACTCTGATATAATAACTGCTGAATACAATATTACAGGAAAAGTTGTTAATCCAAGGTTCAGCGTTGATCCCGGCAATTATACCGAAGCTAAAAGTATCCAGATAACAACGGAAACTTCAGGAGCTTTGATAAGATATACCATTGACGGCACTGATCCGACACGGACTCACGGACTTCCCTACAGTGGCGCAGTTCAGATCGGCCAGACAACTACACTGAAGGCAATAGCTTATAAAGTTGACTGGGAGGAATCTTCAAATTCTGAAATTGCGGAAGGTAAATATAATATAACAGGGAATGTTATAACTCCCGTTATTTCACCGTCAAGAGAGTTTTTCACAAGTAGTGCTGAAGTTGAGATATCCAGCGCAACGGAAGATGTTGTAATAAGATATACCACGGACGGTACTAACCCGACAAGAGTTTACGGGAACATATATACAGGACCTTTCATAGTTTCTTCAAGTGGAACTGTGCGAGCCATAGCTTACAGGACTGACTGGGAGGAATCTTCAAATTCAATGATAGCCTCAAGGTCATACACTATTACAGGAATGGTTGAAAATCCAAGGTTCAGTGTTGAGCCGGGTAATTATACTAACACGGTTTCATTGACACTTTCTACGGACACTCCCGGAGCAAGAATCCGATATACGACTGATGGAACACCTCCAACCAGGACAACAGGCACATTGGCGACAGGTGCCATATCAATTCCTTCAACAAGAACTGTAAAAGCGATCGCTTTTCACGATGACTGGGAAGAAAGCTCTGATTCAAATGTTATGACAGGCAATTATACTATAACTGGAAGAGTTTCTCCGCCGGTTTTTAATCTTGAAAGCGGCAACTATACTGCTGGACAGGCTATAGAAATACTGTCAGATACACCCGGAGCTGTTATAAGATATACACTTGACGGCAGCAACCCCACAAGGATAAGCGGGTTTTTATATACATCACCTTTTACGATCGATCAGCAGAGAACTGTAAAAGCAATTGCATATATTCCTGACTGGGAGGAATCTTCAAACTCTGACATCACTACAGCTGAATATAACATAACAGGTACTGTAGCAAGTCCGAGATTCAGCGTTGATCCGGGCAACTATACAACATCAAAAAGCGTTCAGATATCTACTGAAACGGCGGGTGCGATTATAAGATACACAACTGACAAAAGTGAACCTACAAGGACTCACGGGCTTATATACGGCGGTGCCGTTCCTATAAACTCAACTACAACTCTTAAAGCGATAGCTTATAAAACAGACTGGGAGGAATCTTCCAACTCAAGTGTGATAAGCGGTGAATATGTAATAACGGGAAAAGTTATAAATCCTGTCATATCGCCGTCTGTAAAAAATCATACCAGCAGTGTTCAGGTGGAAATATCAACTCCGACCGAAGGGGCTGTGATAAGATATACCACAGACGGAGTCACTAATCCTACAAGAGTTGTCGGAACTGTATATACAGAGGGATCCCCTTTTACTGTTTCTTCAAGTACAACTGTAAAAGCAATTGCGTATATATCAGACTGGGAAGAATCCAGCAATTCTGATGTTATTTCAAGAGAGTATGTTATGACTGGAACGGTTGAACCTCCTAAATTGAGTGTCGAGCCGGGAAATTATACTGATACCGTTTCTTTGACTCTTTCTTCAGATACAACAGGAGCAAGGATCCGCTTTACAACTGATGGAACTCCTCCTACAAGGACAACTGGAACAATTTATTCTTCAGCGATTTCAATTCCATCAACAAGGACAATAAAAGCCATCGCATTTAAGGATGACTGGCAGCCTGATTCAGATTCCAGTATTGTAGAGGCTCTTTATACTATAACGGGGAAAGTATCAACTCCGGTATTGTCTCCGCACGGCGGGTTTTTTACCGAAAATTCAACGGTTGAGATAACAGCTGATACAGAAGGTGCTGTCATCAGATATACAGTTGACGGAACTACAACTCCAAACAGAAGCACGGGTATAGTTTACACTGGACCATTCACGGTAAGTTCAACCACAACAGTGCGTGCGATAGCTTACAAACCTGACTGGCAGTCATCTTCCGACTCAAGTGTTGCAAGCAGTCTTTTCACCATAACCGGCAAAGTTGCAAATCCTGTTATTTCACCATCTTCGGGATATTTCA
>SLGQ01000068.1 GCA_007136595.1 Candidatus Sumerlaeota bacterium
CAGATAAAGAGGAAGTCTGTGAATTTTATCTTTAAGCCGGTTGTTAAGAATTGAAAGATGTATCCCGTATTTAACTTCCGGTTTTTCTTTTAAAAACATCCTGAATTTCTTCAGCAAAACAAGTTCAGTGAATACAGTTAGTTGCCTCATTCAATGCACAAAAGTCAAGGTTGAAGCAAAAAAAGATTAAGTGCATTACTATTCAGACCTCTGTTGGCATTTTGTGAGTTTTTGAAGGTTTCAAGCATTAAACAGATGTTTGATTTCGGGTTAATACTTGAAAAGAAAAACGGGATCTCTTTGATATTCTGATCGGAGGTTTTCTATGGCATGGAGTAGTTCATCAACATTGGTATATGGATTAAGTTTGTATATTTTGCAGTCATCGTAATTTGCTGTTCCCACTTCTTTTTTTCTTCTTTTAGCATGAATGATAGCATCTTGAATTAAGTGACTGACTTTCTCAAATATTTCTGTCCATTTTTTTTCATAGTCAGGCAAATGTTTTTTCAACGCATGCTCTACATTTTTGGATTTCTGAAATGAACTTGAAGTATATTCAAAATGAAGCAACAGCCAGTATTCAAAGCTAATGCTTGAGAATGCAATATTAACACCATTATCTTTTGCTTTGCAAAAAGCTTCATGGTGTTTTGTGTAACCATCTTTATCAAATACGACCCAGAGTTCATCATTTTCAGTTTCTTTGAATTTCAAAACATCTTCGACGAGTTCTTTTGCTGAAGTGTGTTCATGAGAAACAATTTTAACATTAACAGCTCTATCAAGGTCACACAATTTCTTGAAACCATTAAAATAATTTGGTTCGGTTTTCTTTCCCTCACATACAATAAATATCTGCTTTTTGTATTGTCTTTGTGACTGTTTTCTCTTTTTAGGCATTGATCATTCCTTCTCGTCAACAACAGAAAAGAGATTTTTATCAATGAGCGGCAATGCACCGAATCTGCCGGAAAGATACCATTTGTCAAATGGGACATTTTTTCTTACTTCACTTTTTTCAAATTCATCAAGACTATATAAATTTGATGCTCCGTATTTATCCTTTTCAACAAACCATATTTGATCCCTACGCAATTTTTCAGAATCAAGAAGGTGAGCATCGTGAGTCGCAACAATTAATTGTGCATTTTTCGGATTTTTAACAGGATCATTAAAGATTGAAAGAATGTATTCTGACATCAAAGGATGAAAACTGCTGTCAAGTTCATCAATAAACAATATCCGTCCAGTTTTAAGTGTATCAATGATTTTCCCAGCGAGATCAAACATTTTTATTGTTCCGGCGGATTCGTCCTGTAACTTAAAATAGTGTTCCTCACCGGTTTCGTTTTTGTTTCCGTAAATTTTATGACCAATATCAATCTTTGTTGACAGATCATTAATGATTTTCTCTTTTAACTCATTTGGCATATTTTCAGGAAAATCTGAATCATCTAAATCAATCTGCTCTTTTCTGATCCGTACAGATGAAATTCCGAGATCAGCAGATTTTAAAAACTCGATCAGATTATCATTGAAAGAAACATCGTTCATCTTTAAACTTGTAAAAAAAACGACATTACGGGAAGAGTCAACTGAAGTGTGAAGCATGAAATTTGTTCTGAAATATCTATAAACATCTTTGAGTCTTTCATCGCTCTCATTATTGTTTGCAGCTTTTGAAAGAAAAAGAACATTTTTAAGCACTTCACTTGTAAGAGATTCTTTTTTTCCTTTTAAATATCTACCCCACTTATAGTTATTTAAACCTGTTCTTTCATAAAGATTTCTTTCAGCCTTTTCCGGAAAGAATGAAAGTTTTTCAAAAATGACCTGAGTTTTATCAAATTCCACACAATAGCGATACCGCATAGGTTCATTCGTTATAAATTCAATTTCAAAAAACACCGGCTCATTTCTTGTTTCAACATCAAGCAGGAATGGCTTGTAGTATGGAATCTCCTGATCGAGCTTTAAATCCGTCGAGTTCAAAATGAAGTTTTTCAGCGTATCAAAAGCAAGGAGGAGATTTGATTTTCCTGAAGCATTCGCACCATAAATTACCGCCGTTTTTAAAAGAGAAATATTGCCATCTTCAGAAACATTGAAAAGATTTTGGGAAATATCATCCTTCTTTTTTTCAGCAACCATACTGAAAAGAGACTCATCCTTAAATGAGCGGTAGTTCTTTATCGTGAAATCAACTAACATCATCGCCTCCATGCAAAATTTTAAGCTTTTCGCATTTATTTTTCAAAAATCATGACTTCAGACAATAATACGCCGCAAATTATTGTTTGTCAAGGGAAAAATGGTTCGCACATTAAACAAGTGTTTGATTGTGCAGATTCACTTCGTGTTCTTTGTGTCCTTCGTGGTTAAAAAAACAGTTAGGTGCATTCTTATCTGTGTCGAGCGGAGCGAGATCTGCCTGCCGGGTCGTAGCCTTGGCGAAGACTGGTGGCTGAAACAGCGTTTCTTTATATAGATTTATTGCGACCCCTAATGTTCTTATCCATCAAAAGTGTGCTTATGACGGGACAACGCTCCGTCAAGGAGCCTTATCTTTATCCGTCATAAGTCTCTTCCAACCAAAACTTGAAATTAAAAACATTTTGTTATATGCTTTTGTTGTAATTGAATGTTTAATAATTCTTTGATTGGGGAGCAATATGAAAAAGATTTTAATTACAATGCTTTTATTGTCAGTAGTTGTGGTTGTTTCGTGTGATAATGGAGACACTGGAGATACTGGAAACACAGGAGATACAGGCAATACTGGAGACACAGGAGATACAGGCAATACTGGAGATACTGGAGACACTGGAGATACTGGCGATACAGGCAACACAGGAAACACCGGAGACACTGGAGATACTGGCGATACAGGCAACACAGGAAACACCGGAGACACTGGAGATACTGGGGATACAGGCAATACAGGAGATACAGGCAATACCGGGAATACAGGGAATACAGGAGATCCTGAAGGACATGTTGTGGATTGCACGGATACGGAATGCAAAGTCCCCGCCGGCAGTTTCTGGATGGGTTCTCCGACAGATGAGCTTGGAAGAGAAACTGCAAGGGAAACGCTACACTATGTTCAGCTCACAAAAAGTTTTTACATGGGAAAATATGAAGTGACTCAAGGTGAATTTAATGCAGTAATGGGATATAACCCTAGCTCTTTTTCAAGTTGCGGAGATGATTGTCCTGTTGAGCAGGTTAGTTGGTATGAAGCACTTGCCTATGCCAATGAACTTTCAAAACTTGAAGGATTGCCTGAGTGTTTTGACTGTACGGGAACACAGCCCAACTTCACCTGTTCACTGAAAACGGCACACTCAAAACCACAGGACTGTCTCGGTTACAGGCTCCCTACAGAATCAGAATGGGAATATGCAGCAAGAGCAGGTACAGATACAGCATTTTATAATGGAGATATCACAGAATACGGTTGCGAGATGGATGCAAATCTTGATGCGATAGGTTGGTATTGTGGAAATTCGTCAAACAAAACTCATGTTGTTGGCGGAAAACTTCCCAATGCATTCGGGCTTTATGACATGAGCGGAAATGTGTTTGAATGGGTTTGGGATTGGTATCAGGAATCATATCCGACAGGAAATGAAACCACACCTGTTGTAGATCCGTACGGTCCCGGGAGTGGCTCCCACCGTGTCTCTCGGGGTGGCTGTTGGTACTTCCTCTCGCGGAACTGCCGCAGTGCCTACCGCAGCTACCACCCTCCGACTAACCGCAACGTCAACCGCGGTTTCCGGCTTGCAAGGACAAAAGAGTAACACTATGAAGGGTTGACACCCGTCTCCGCATAAAGCTACGACCAGGCAGGCACGGGTCAACCCCTACAACCACCCTTTTTCATTCAGCAACTCAACGCTTTAGCGCTTTATTGCTTTAACGCTTTAATGCTTTAACGCTAAACATCAAAACTTCTTTATTTCATTAGCATTAAACACCACTGTTTTTCACATTTATTTTGACATCATCTTAAATATCCCTAAAATTATAATTGTGACGCATGGAAATTATACAGCCCTTGACATCTCTTTATGTCAGGGGCTTTTTTTTGACATTACCGTTGATTGCAATAAAATAATAATTACGAGGCATTGGTTTTTATTATAAAGCCTCCCTGATTCTCAAAAGGAGTTCGGGGGGCTTTTGTTTTAGATCCTGCAAGCAGAAACCGGCTTAAGATCCCGCACAACAAACTTTCAGGAATTTTGCAATCAGCTCAATCTTCAAATATTATTAACAGGTGGTACCGGAGACCGGACTTGAACCGGTACAGGATATAATCCCGAGGGATTTTAAGTCCCTTGCGTCTACCTATTCCGCCACTCCGGCACAAAGACCAAAAGAATGGAGGCGCCTTCCGGATTCGAACCGGAGATGGAGATTTTGCAGACCTCTGCCTTACCACTTGGCCAAGGCGCCAACAATGCAATTTAAACGGATTTAAAAAGACCACAAAAAAAAATGGAGCGGGAAACGAGATTCGAACTCGCGACGTCAACCTTGGCAAGGTTGCACTCTACCACTGAGTTATTCCCGCTCAGCAGAAGAAAATATAATCATCACTTCTTCATTGTCAATATTTTTTTGATCGACCTCACATAACAATTCAGAAAAACAAAAAACTTTGAAATTGAAAACTTTATTATTATTATTATTTCGGTGTGCGGGGATAAAACCAGGAGGTGACAATGAAACTGCTTTTTCTTGTTTTTATTTTTTTCGGGGTTTTCAACATATACTCCAACAACATTTGGATAACCCAAAAACCATCGGAATTTACAACGGCTTCAGGTCAACTGATAAGTGTGGGAACCAGAACAAGAGGGTATGCAATGGGGACTGAGCAGGGTAATCAGGGTACCTCACCTTACTGTTTTGTCATGCTTGACGGAATGAATTGGGATAGCTGTTCCCCTAATCTTGCAGGACCTATGAAGTTTGTGACACCTGCGAAAGTCTTACCCGATGGCAGAATGGTGGGAGTTATAACAGAAATCCAAGGGTGGACAAATGTCCTTTCTTCTGTTATCATCAGCGATGATCTTCAAAACTTCATACCTGTTTATTTTTTTGACCAGAACAATCCTGATGACACTACCAGCGGATACCCGAGATCACTATCTGTCGTGGGAAATAATATATGGCTTGGAACAAAAAACGGTAAGATTAAAAAAAGTACTGATATGGGAATAAATTGGAAAAATATTACTCTCAGTTCAGTATCTGACATGCAGATCAGCATGGTAGTTTTTACAGACGAGTTAAATGGTTTTGCAGGTGGAGGAGTTATTTCTGAAAGTACAGATTGGGATGGTAACAAGGTAAGCACTGTAGAAAAAGCAGGTGCAGTATGGGAGACCTCTGACGGGGGAGAAACATGGGAAACTGTTCTTGATAATGCAGAAATCCTACCTCTTCACATAATAAGAACATCTTCCGGGCGGTTATTCCTGAAATTTCACGACAGTGACACTATAGACAGTAGCGCCGGTTCTAAACGGATAGTGTGGAGTGATGACAAATTCATATCTTTTAAAGGTTACGACCAAAGTTTTGACATACCCGTTCCTTCCGGAAATTTTTCAATGGGTAACACTCTGGGTATGGATGGAGGAGCTGTCAATGAGATATGGGTTGCAGGCTACTGCGGAGCCGGGTTTAATGCTCAGGCATGTACCATTGACACAACTGACGGAGGACATACATGGTGGGAAAAGATCGTTCCGGGAGCAATGAAACTTGGACCGATATCTGTTCTGAGCAGCAACCATGTATATATTGCAGGTGAATTCAAGGCTATGTATAAATGGGGGGATCCCAACGAAGATTTTACACAACCGGAAGAAACCGAAGAGCCTGAAGAACCTGATTTTCACGAAGATATCCCGGAAACACCTGACAAAGATGCCGGCGACAAAGAAGAGGATCCAACTGAAGTAACAGACGATTCAATGTCAGAACATGATGGAGATATATACTATGAAGATGAAGGGTGCAGTTGCTCTTTTATCCGTTAACTTGGAACTTTTATTCTTTCAATGACATTAAGAACAGCGTTTTCTTTAGAGAGTCCCGTAGCATAAGCCGAAGAGTCAAGCATAAGTCTGTGGGCAACAACAGGAACAGCAATTTCAAGGATATCATCAGGTATAACAAAGTCTCTGCCATCCATAGCTGCGATTGCTTTTCCCACTTTCATCAAAGCAAGTGATGCTCTCGGACTGCCGCCGAGTTTAACACCATCGGCACTTCTGGTAGCATTGACAACTGTAACTATGAAATGTTTCAGCTCTTCACTTATCTTGACACTTTCAATTGCACTCATTGCTTTAAGTATATTTTCCGAAGATGCTACCGGACTCAGTTTATCAAGCTGATCCATAAAACCGTTTCCATTCAGTATTTCAACTTCTTCATCAATAGTTACATAACCTAAAGAAAGTTTCATTGTGAATCTGTCCATCTGTGATTCAGGAAGTGAATAAGTTCCTCTTGATTCAACATTATTCTGGGTAGCAATTACAAAAAACGGTTTTTCAAGAATAAATATCCCCGAGTCTGTGCTCACCTGCCCTTCTCCCATTGCTTCGAGCATGGCTGACTGAGTTCTCGGAGAAGCCCTGTTTATTTCATCTGCAAGAACTATGTTTGAAAACACCGGTCCTTTTTTAAAAATAAATTCTCCCTCATCCTGTTTATATATCGATACCCCGGTGATATCAGCAGGCATAAGATCAGGAGTGAACTGGACTCTCGAAAAATTCATGTCAACTGATTTTGCAAGAGCTTTTGCCAAAGTGGTTTTACCCGTACCGGGGACATCTTCAAGAAGAATATGTCCACCTGCAAAAAAAGAGCACACTGCTTTTTTCACCACGGTCTCTTTGCCTTTCAGCAAAGTTGTAATGTTTTCAGTAACACCGTTAAGCAGATTTTGGAGTTGCGATTTATCCATTGGTACCCCCGTTGGAAGAAACAAGACAGAACGGTATAATTTTAACCACTATAAGAAAAGAGTAAAGAAATATAGTTCAAAACAAAGATGTTTTTTGTTTTTCTTGATTTAAAGTGTATAAACCGCTACAATCTGTATTAGCGATGTTTATTGACTTTCTTTAAGGGAGGAGTTCATGGAAAACAATTTCTTATGTCCAAAATGCAGAGAATCTTTTTTTAACACCGAAAGAAAATTAATTACTTTAAGAGGTGTGTTAAAGGGTGACAATTTTTCTGTCAGCTCAATTATTGAGCTTAAAAACCAGAAAGGGGAGTTCG
>SLGQ01000157.1 GCA_007136595.1 Candidatus Sumerlaeota bacterium
ATCACAGGGTTATAAATTTAACTTAAAAATATTGATTTTTTTCTTTTAAAACTGCTTAATTATTGGGAAAATACGAGTGATGATACGGATTGAAATTGAAGTCATAAAAACTTATAAAGCCGGATAACAGAGGATGTGGAACAGAATCGTAGAAGAATTAAAAAAAACTAACAGCGAAGGAATTATAAACGCCTTTATTAAACCCCTTTTTTCAATTGCTGAAACCAGAGAGAAGATAACTGTCGGATGTCCAAGTGAACAGATACTTCAAATTCTGCACAAACAAGGTTGGGTATCTCAGATAAAAAATCTTGCTACACATCTTTTTGAAGAATCAACCGTTGTTGAGTTTATGGTAAAGCACATTGAAACTGATGAAGATTTTCAGGCTAAACTGCCATTTAACGGAGAAAACCGCAAAAATGCAAAAAGCATTATTGAGAGCAATATAATTTCTGAAAATTTTACCTTTGATAATTTTGTTTCAGGTCCGTCGAACCAGACTGTATATGCCGCAGCACAGGGGATAGCTAAAAATCCCGGTATTAATTACAATCCTTTTTTCATATATGGCGATTCTGGTCTGGGTAAAACCCATATCATCCAGGCAATAGCAAATTATGTCGTTAAACATAAAAAAATGTCTGTATGTTATATGACAGCCAAACAGCTTATGATGGACTATATATCTTCTTTGTCCGACAATTCAAGTGACAAATTCAGAAGCAGACTTATTAAATATGATATGCTTTTAATAGACGATATTCAGTTTTTATCAAAAAAAGCCGGTACACAGGAAGAATTTTTCAACATTTTTAATTCTTATCATACAAACGGTAAACAAATAGTTCTTACCTCGGACAGATACCCTGCAGAGATCAAGGATATAGATAAAAGGCTCATAAGCAGATTTATTATGGGAGTAACTCTTGATATCAAGCCCCCCGAATATGAAACAAGACTTGCCATTGTTATGAAAAAAGCTGAACTTTTCAAAATGAAAATAGATGATGAAACAGCCAAATTCATAGCAATAAACCTTAAAAACAATGTCAGGGAACTGGAGGGAGCTCTTAAAACTCTTCAAATATCTTCAGAACTGATGGGCATTAACACAATTTATAAATCTTTTGCTGAAGATATTCTTAAAGATATGATAAAAAGGAAAGGGAATCTGGGACCGGATCAGATAATAAAAATGACTGCAACATATCTTAATGTAAAAACAAGTGAAATACTTTCAGGAAAAAGATCAAAACAAATTTCTTTATCCAGACAGATAGCTATATATCTCGTGAAAAAATATACATCAAAAACATTGAAAGAGATAGGAGATATTTTTGGCGGAAGAAATCATGCAACAGTAATTTCATCAATTTCAAAAGTTGAATTTTTACTTATAAACGATACAAACATTAAGAAAATAGTTGAAAAATTAGAAAGAGAAATAGAGGAGACTATCAGTGACTTTTAACAAATGTTATAAAATAGGATGTTAAAAACATGTTGATAAATTTCCAGACAAATTACAATCATTATTGTCAACACTTTTTTTATAGAATTAACATAATTTTATCAGGATGTTACAAAACAACTAACATATTATTCCGATTTATTATTAATAGTATTAACTAAAGGAGAAAACTATGATCAAATTATCCTTCAAAAGAGAAGAATTATTAAAAGCAATGGACTACTGTATAGGGTCTATTGAAAAGAAACACACTATGCCTATACTCAGCCATGTTCTTTTTGATTTCAAAGATAATAAATGTACTTTGATATCAACTAACATAGAAACCTCGGTAATAGTGGATATTTCTCTTACGGAACCTGTAGAAAGCGGCAAAATAGCTGTTCCTGCCAAATACATACACGATATATGTAAAGTAGGAAGAGGGGAGAACATTAACTTTAAATATGAAAAAGCAACAAATGTTCTCGATATAAATTCTGAAAAAACAAAATATGTTGTTCCATGTTCAGATGCAGATGATTTTCCATCTGTTTCAACAGTTTCAAGCGAACCTGTTGTTGTAAACATTCACAGAATGATATCATCCTTTAAAAAATTACAGTTTTCCATGACAGAGCAGAATGTAAATAAAGCTTACTCCGGAGTTTTGATAAACAGGGTAATTGAAAATAATGTTCCTGTAATAGAAATGGTAACTACCGATATTCATAGAATTTCTGTTGTAACTTTGAAAGACTTCAATATGGATATTGAAAATCTTGAAAACGGTATTGTGATCCCTGGAAAAAATTTCTCAGAATTGGCAAAAATATTTGCCGACGAAGAGGAAGTTAAAGTTTCCATAGAAGATGATAAAATATCTTTCAGCAACGAAAATGTCATGTTCATTTCAAGATTGCTTAAAAATGAATTCCCAAATTATAGAACAGTTATAGGCGGTTTTTCCGTTCTTAATGAAAAAGAATCATCCGTAATAAACAGAAAAGAGTTGATAGATGGTGTAAGAAGGGTAATAGCTCTCAGTTCAGACGATAAAATATGGGCAACAAAATTCAGTTTTAAGAATTCAGTTCTCAGTATGACTGCAAATGCTCAATTCGGTGGAAATTCAAAAGATGAAATACTTGTTCAAAAACCTTTTGACAGTGATAAAGATGTGGGCATAAATGCAAGATATCTCATGGATGTTCTTTCAGTTCTTGATAAAAGCGATACAACAATGATAGTTGAAGAAGGGCTTAAACCATTGACAATATTGGAAGAAACAGATAACTACAGTTATGTTCACATGGTTATGCCTTTAAGGATATGAAAGTTATATGAATGAAAATTTTCGATATCTATATTAAGAATTTCAGAAAATTTGACTGTTTCGATATTTCTTTTGATGATAAGTTCCTTATAAAAGGTTGTACCGGTTCAGGAAAAACTTCAATTATTGAATCATGTTATTTTTCAATAAGCGGAAAATCATTCCGTACTTCACATCTTAAAGATGTTGTTAAAAGTGACAGTGAAAACTTGTATGTTAAATGTAATATGGAAGATATTTCAGGATTTAAAAGAGAAATAACTTCAGGTTTGGACAGATCCGGGAATAAAAAAATAATGCTTGACGGTGCACCGGTCAGCAGGAAAGAACTTATAAATTCTGTCAAATATATGGTACATACTCCTGATGATATGGATATTATAGAGGGTGTTCCATCAAAAAGAAGAGATTTTCTTGATAAAGCTGTTTTTATAGAAGATGGAAGTTATTATGATGATCTAATGAATTATTTCAGATATTTAAAGCATAAATCATTGTCTTTGAAAAAGGGGAATGGAAAAGCGGTTATCTATTTAAATGAAGCGGCAATTCCATTGATAAATAAAATAAGAGACAGAAGAATGGATATTTGTTCAAAAATAAATTGTGAAATTTCTGAAACTGTTAAAAAAATATTTCCCGGACTTATTCTTGATGTTTCATCTTATACTGATGAAAACCCGGGTGAAAAACTTAACATGAAACTGGAAAAAGAGATGGAGAAAGGATATCCCCTTTACGGTCCTCATCTTGACACTGTAAATATAAAATACCAGGTGGGTGAATCAAAAAATATGTCAATGGGAGAAAAATATCTGATTTCTGTCATTTTAAAGCTTTCAGAATTATATTTGCACGCTAAAGCCGGCATATATCCGGTTTTTTTCATTGATGATGCTTTTGTTTTTCTTGATGATGAAAAAAAACAAATGTTGCTTGATACTGTAATGAACTTGAAAAATCAGGTTATAATGACAACTTCAGTAAATATGCCTGATACTTATGATAAATTAAAAGTGTTTAGTTTTTAATGAAAAAAGGAGGACATAATGGAATTTATTAAAAAAATCGTTGTGAGATTTTTCATGATGATAGGTATTTTAACTGTCATTATAATGATTTCTTCCATGGTTATTCTGCAAAGCATTTTATCGATGAAAAAAACCATTGATGATGACACATTGCTACACTTGAACATATCTTCGATAAGAGGTGATGTTACTACTGACAGCGGTTTTTTCATGCTGGAGGGGTTGTTTGGGAGAAGTGTTTCACTTATAGACACCATACAGTTGATAAACAATGCCGCTAATGATGATAAAATAGTTGGAATATTTGCTGATATTTCTTCAGTCAACCTTTCTTTTTCACAGGTTGAAGAGCTTAGAAATGCTGTTGATAACTTTAGAAAAAGCGGAAAACCGGCTTACGCCTGGAGCGACAGTTTCGGAGAAATTGAAAATGGGACGAAACATTACTATCTTGCTTCAATTTTTGATAAAATATACACCCAGCCTTCCGGAATGCTTGGATTCAGCGGGCTGGTAGGGGGATCTGTTTTCTTTAAGGAAACTCTTGAAAAACTTGATATTGAACCCATAGGTTCAAACAGAGAAGAGTATAAAACTTATTGGAACATGTTCACTGAAAACAAATTTACTGAAGCTCACAGAGAATCAACCAGATCTCTGATAGATTCAATATTTAAAAAAATAGCGGATGATATTTCATTATCAAGGGATATTCCTGTTGAAAAAATATATCAAATTGCCGATGGAATGCCGATGACTTCAGAAGAGACTATGAATAACGGTTTTATTGACGGTATAGAGTACAGAGAAAAAGTTCTTGAGCTTATCAAAGAAAAGACCGGATATAAAAAAAGAACGACAATTTCATATTACAGAGATGTTGTTGCTTCCGACAGTAAAAAAAGTGATGCAAAAATTGCTTTGATAGAACTTCCCGGAACAATTCATAGAGGTTCAAGTGACATTGGTCCCTCAGGTTACCATCAATCAAGTGGATCAGCTACAATTTCGGGAATGATAAGAAGAGCTGTAAAAGATGAAAATGTAAAAGGGATCCTGCTCAGGGTCAATTCTCCGGGCGGTTCAGTAATTGCTTCTGAAACTATTTGGCATGAAATAAGGGAAATAGTCAAAGAAAATAAAAAACCAATAGTTGTTTCAATGGGCTCTGTCGCCGCATCAGGAGGGTATTATGTTTCAATGCCCGCTGAAAAAATATTTGCAAATCACACCACGATAACAGGATCAATAGGTGTTGTTCTTGGAAAACTTTACATGGAACAGTTCTATAAAAAACTGGGAATAACTTTCGATCATGTTTCAACAGGGAAAAATGCAATGATCTTTTCAACAAATACCAGACTCACAGATGAACAGATGAACTATGTTGAGAAATCTCTCGATAATATATACGGATCTTTTGTAAGCAGGGCGGCAGAAGGAAGGAAAATGGAATATGAAGAGATGGAAAAACATGCAAAAGGGAGAGTTTGGACAGGAATTCAGGCAAAAGAGAGAAATCTTGTCGATGAAACCGGTGGTTTTAAAGAAGCTCTTGAATATATTAAAAGCAGAGTTCCCGATGTTGATGAATTTACTCTGGTCAAGTATCCGGAACCCGAAAGAGTTATTTCAATGCTTTTAGGAAGAGACGAAGTGACCTACCGGCAACCCGGTTTTTTCAGCAGAATGATCGAAAGTATGAACCGGCTTGCAAATTTTTACTTTTATATCAAAAGGATTTCTTCAAATAACGATGAGCTTTTCAAACTGGAGGAATCCGGAGTTATTGTGAGATGAAAATATATCAAGTCGGCGGTTCGGTCAGAGACAAGATAATGGGCATTGAAAAACCTGCCGACAAAGATTTTGTTGTGGTAAACGGAACGGAAGAAGAATTTCTAAATAAATTTCCCGATGCAAAAAAAGTAGGAGCCTCTTTTCCTGTTTTTCTGGTAAACGGGGAAGAATATGCTTTTGCAAGAAAGGAAAAAAAAGTTTCCCCCGGATACAGAGGTTTTGAAATTATTGCAGATAGATCGGTCACTCTCGAAGAAGATCTGAAAAGAAGAGACATAACGATAAATGCAATGGCACTGGATCTGGAAACAGGTGAAATAATCGACCCTTATGGCGGCATAAATGATATTGAAAGAAAAAAGATAATTCACATAACAGATTCTTTTGCCGAAGATCCTTTAAGAGTTTACCGTGTTGCAAGGTTCAGCTCTGTTTTTCATGATTTTGCCATCGATCCTTCAACTGTTTTGTTAATGAAAAAACTTAAAGAAGAACTTAAAGAAATATCTGCGGAAAGAGTTTGGACCGAATGTCAGAAAGCACTTTCAGGAAAAGACCCTGCACGGTTTTTTGAAGTGCTTAAAGAATGTGAAGTGCTTGATATCCACTTTGCAGAGATAGAAGATCTTATAAATGTTCCAGCCGGTCCCGAGGAATTTCATCCCGGCGATATTGACACTTTCGATCATACAATGAAAGCTTTGAGAAGATTATCCTGCAATCCCGGCGGTGACGATCCTGTCCTTGTTTTTTCCATGCTTTGCCATGATCTTGGAAAAGGATTGACAGATCCTGACAACTATCCTCATCATTATCAACACGACAAAAAGGGTGTAAAAGCGGTAAAAGAACTTTGCGGAAGATTGAAAGCCCCTTCAGTTTATTCAAAAAGTGCCGAACTGGTATCAAGATACCATCTTACAGTTGGCAAAATAAAAGAATTGAGGCCTGCAAAAGGGGTGAAAGTTTTAGAGGAAATAAAAAATTTTCCTGCCGGAGGTATCAGCGGTTTTTTGAAAATTGTCCGGTCAGATAGTGGCAGAGATACTGAAGATATTGAAAATTTTATTGAAAAAGTTATTCCCGCACTTAACGAAAAACTTCCTGATAAGTGGAAGGATCTTGGAAGAAAAAGCGGAGAACTTCTTTTACAGATCAAAGCGGAAAAATATAAAGAGCTTAAGGAACGATACAAATCGGAGGAAAAATGAGCTTAAAAACGGTATTGAAAAAAATGAACCTGGGGACCTGGATACTTGTTGCAATGTTTGCAGGTATTGCCGCAGGGGTCATTTCCGGTGAAAATGCAGAAATGTTCCGTCCACTCGGAGAGCTTTTCATTAGGCTCATAAGGATGCTTGTGGTGCCTCTGGTCGCATTTTCCATAATTATCGGTGCATCGAGCCTTGGAAATGCTAAAAATGCCGGTAAAGCGGGTGTGACCACCTTTGTCTACTATCTTACCACAACAGCTTTTGCCGTTATTCTCGGTCTTTTGGCGGGATCTTTGTTTGAGCCGGGAAAAGGTCTTGAAATTGCTCAATTTCAAGGAATGTTCAGTGACGAATATGCTCAGAGAGGGGCAACTCCCGGTTTTTGGGAAACCGTCACAGGTTTTGTCCCGGAAAATCCTTTTG
>SLGQ01000234.1 GCA_007136595.1 Candidatus Sumerlaeota bacterium
GGAAGCGACATCCTTGATGCACTTGCCAAACTGAGCGACATCCCGATAGACATCAGGGTCGAGTATTCACTTTAACTCACCGGTTTGACATAAATTTTCTGATTTATCCTTATTAATTTGATTTTAACTCTATTTATTGATATGACAACTTCAGGATTGTGACTGTTGTTTGAGGATATGATGAACCAGCTTAGATTTTTCGTTACTGCAATGACAATTTTGATTATTGTTTCCTGTTCCACTGCGTCAAATGCTGTTATTATTCCACCTGTGGTTCCCCCTAATGTTGAAAGATACGGAGATGATGCTCCAAAGGTGTGGACAGCTCTTAATGAAATTGAGATGCAGTCGCTTATCAGGGCGAAAAACAACCTTGATGATGAAGCAAAGCTGTTGCTGTCAATTTTTCTGACAAGTGATTTCAGGGATCCGGAACCCATTAATGCATGTTTAAATGTTTACAGAAAATTTGTAGCAAAAACAGATAAAGAGCTTGAAAAAATCAGCGGCGTAAGAGAAAAGGGGGAAAAACTGCACGAACTTTTCTTTAAGCAGTTTATAAATAAACCCCGGGGAAAAGGGTCGCGAAGCTCAGGTATCCCGGGGGTTTTGCTTCTTAAAGAATATGATGTCAATACTGCAAATTTTCTTTTTGCCATCATTGCTGAAAGATACGGGTTTTCTTCGGTATTTTCTTTCGTGGAAGGTGACAAAACTGAAATAGTGAGCAACCAGACAAAGCTTAAAATGAGTGTCATTACCGGAAAATCTTATCTTTCGATAAATCATGATGAACTTTTTTCACCTATAGCTGTCGTACCTTTTCTTAAAAACGGGTATGAGCTTTTTATCAATATGGGTTTTTTCGGTGAAATTCATGAATCACACCCGGAATTTTTTGAAGATGCTGCAACAGAACTGAGAAGATATTACAAAAAGGTGGACATTCCTTTTGAAGATGCACTTTTTCTTCAATATAAGATAGATAAAGCAGAGGAAAACATTAACTCGATAGATGCTCCGATCCATAGAAGAGTTGAAATGGCGGCACTTTTTACAGATTCATGTGAAGTCCTTATTGACAGAGTCTGGGGTTGGCGGAATATGTATCCGATGCTTATGAAAAAGGATGTACCGGGGAAACTGATCGCATTTGTTGACAACATAAGGGAAGAGTTCGAGCGAACAGAGGAACTTTGTGGAAACGAAGCACGGTTTGTTGAAGCGGCATGGGATCTCTATCTTTTCTCTTCATTTGAGTTTGCAAATTTTGCAGACGGGGAAAAGATGAAAAGAAATATTAAGCAGGCATACTACCATCTCTCTCCAATTGCTGAAGATTATGGAAGAAAAAAACTGTTTCTTACAAGGGCGGTATATCAATATATTAACCTTACTGTTCAAAGCGGTTTAATAATGAGGGAACTTGAAAATGTGAAGAAAATAGTTGATATAATTCCGGAAAACGATAAAAGAACTGAAATGGCGGCAAGCTTCTATTTTCAGGCAGGAGAATATTATCTTGAAAGAAATGATATGTGGATGGCAGGACAATTTTATGCCGACTGTGCCGCACAGGAGCATAAAAAATATCAGCACCAGTGTCTCCAGAAAGGTTTAAGCTCTCTCTACAGTTATGCTCAAATATCCATCAAAAACGGAAGGTGTGCACTGGCGGCAGATGCAAGGGATGTTTGTCTTAATAAAATGCCGAATAAAGATGTGTGCAATTTAATAGTGAACCTTCATAGCAAAAATTGCAGGTAATAGATCATTTTCCGAATATTCTTCTTTTAACTTCTCTTGAATATAAAAATGCACTTGTTACACTGAAATATACTGATCCCCAAAGAAGAATATAACCTAAAAATCTGGGATCCCGGTCCATATCGATCAAATATATAAGGGTTTCTCTGTTGAAAATGAAAAAAGGGAGGGCGAACATCTGAAACATTGTTTTCATTTTTCCGCCTTGTCCGGCAGCGATGACAAGCCCGTTTTCAATGGCAAGAGACCTTATCCCGAAAATATAGAACTCTCTTGCAAGGATTATCAGTACAGGCAGAACATGAAGTTCTCCCATAGATACAAAAAGGACAAGAGTAAGGTTGACAATGAATTTGTCGGCAAGAGGATCAAGAAGTTTCCCTGTTATGGATGTAGATCCATGTTTCCTTGCGAAATATCCGTCAAAAAAGTCTGTTACAGTTGCAACAGTATAAAATATCCAGCCCCATAGTCTTGTGAGAGGAGATCCGTACCAGATCAGAAAAAGTACAAAAGGAACGAGAAATATTCTCATGCCTGTCAGCAAGTTGGGAAAAGTAAGCAAATCCTTTTTAAGGCTGAAAAACTTTTTTATGTTTATTTTTTTCTCACCTGTTTTTTCTTCTGTTCTGTTGGAATTTCTGTTTTTTACCATAATCTTTTTCCTGTGTATGAGTAATAAAATCGGGCAACTTTTTCAACATAATCCTGTGTTTCCCTGAAAGGAGGAACACCATTGTAATATGTTACAGCCGTTGGACCGGCATTGTATGCGGCAAGCGCATTTCTCACATTTTTAAATCTGTTTATCATCTTTCTCAAATAGGCTGTTCCGCCATTGATATTCTGTTCGGCATTGAACACATCATAAACTCCCACCTCTTTTGCCGTCAGAGGCATAAGCTGCATTAACCCTTTTGCTCCTGCCGTTGAAACAGCATTGACATCAAAAAGCGATTCCGCTTTAATAACACTTTTAATCAAATAAAAGTCAATATCATATTTTTCAGATGCTTTTTTTATAAAATCGTCAAAACCGCTTTCTCTTCCGGGAGTAAGCCTGTATCCCTTTTTGTGCTTGACTTCCCCCTTAGGTTCATAAAGGGGTTTGCATACTCTCAGATCATGACACTGGTTGGTGAAAGTGGTTTTATCCGTTATCGGGTCGTAATAGTAATAAATGGTAATTCCGCTTGCAAATAAATATCCCGATATTAAGAGCATTGTCAGTAATATAAAAGTTTTTCTGTACATGTTATTTTTTCTTTTTAAGGGACTCATAATATTTTATCCTGTTCCTTGTTGCAACAGCTCTTTGATCTTCCGGGTAAAGCCTTAATATAATTGCTATGACTTTCATGCAGTCGGCGATCTCTTCAAAAAATTCATGGATCTCAATTAGAATATAAAGAGTTTCAAGCTGGGGATCTTTAAAAGTTTTAAGTGTGTTGATATCTTCTTTTATTTCAAAGTAATTTTTTCTTTTTTCTTCCAGATCCCATTTTTTTCTCATTTGCCAGTGTGCCGTTATTTTTCTTTCCAGAGCATCAGAAACTTTAGTTTGCCTGTATATTTCACCATATATCTCTTTGGCAGCGGCAAACTGTCCCAGTCTCTCAAGAGCGGTTCCTTTAAATATTGCATCATCGTATTCTCTTAAACGGGAAAAATCCGACCTGCTTTTTATAGGGTCATACCTTTTCATAAGTTTTATGATCATATCCCGTTCTTCTTTGTTTTTAAGCATTTCATAAACTTCACTTACTGTTCTGAAAAGGTTTACGGCTCTGTTTGTTGTTTCTTGAGATATATCATGGAGCCGGTCAGGGTGAATTTTCTGGACAAGTTTCAGATAAGCTTTCTGAAGTTCTTTTTCATCTGCATCATGTTTCAGTTCAAAGAGATCAAAAACATCTCTATATTTCTCCCTTTCATTAAGGAAATTTATCAACTGTTCTTCCTTTGATTCTTCTTTCACGGCAACAGATTTTCTTTCATATCCCTCTCCATCTCTTAAGATGCTCTGGGCTCTTTCAAGTATAATTTCTCTCTCTTCAGGAGATGAAGGGATAATTGCTGCAAAACGGGAAAGAAGAAGAAAATAAATGATGCGGTAATTTTTCTGAAAAAAAGGAAGTATTTGAAATTTTTCTCTCCCTTTAAAAGTTTGCAGTTCTTTTGAAATAAATTCAAGCTTTGCCGCTTCAGGCTTTATGGTCAAATAATCGGCTATGAAAGGCACAGAGTATTTTATAAGTTTTTCCCGGTCAATATTTTCAATTATTCTATAGGTGAATTCAAGAGGTTGCCAGTTTTTAGAATTTTTGTCATCCTCTTCATTTACTGTTGATTCAAGGATAAAATATGATTTTTCTATATAGACTGCAAGTTTCTGAGGAGTTACGGCTGTAACGATTTCATTGTTTTTAAATATGATCTTTCCTTCAGAATTGTCGGGAAAGTTTACTTTTGCTGTTCCTGAGAATTTTGACATGGCTAGTGATAACAGCATTTTGTCTGTTCTTGACTTGATTTTTTTTCCTGAGTCAATAAGAGTGCTGATCTGTGAATTCATATAAACTCCGACCCGTTTGCCACACAACAAAAAACTTCAATAATGTTATCAAAAAAAGTCTGCAATTCAATATATTTCTGACAACAGAAAAATTTTTTTAAATAAAAATGATAAATAATCCTTTATTGTGTCACTAAAAGTTCTGAAACAGGGTCTTTTACACTTTATAAACATCAAATATTTGACCTTTGGTAAGTTTTATAGTATAAATGATTTGTCCGGTTTTTTGGTTTAGTCCTTTTTAGAAATAGGGGGAAAGAAATGAAAAGAGTTTTTATCGTTGTCTTATTTGTTTTTGTTGCAGCAAGTTTTTTTGTTGCCGGTTGCGGAAGTTCTGACAAGAAAGGTACAGGTGGAGTAGTAGCTGCCGAGCTTGACGGTGCTCCGGACTGGGTTCTTGGAAACTCCAACACAAAAAATGAAATTTGTGGTGTGGGAAGTGCCGGCGGAACAAGGAATGCTTCTGTAGCAAGAACTGCGGCAATGGGTAGAGGAAGAACTGAAATAGCAAGAACTCTTGAAGTAAGGGTTCAATCAATGCTTAAAGATTATCAGGCGACAACTACCGGTGGCGAGTATTTTGGTCAGGCTGCTAACGATGAACAGCACATCGAAGATGTTTCAAGACAGATAACTGACACCTCTCTTTCAGGTTCGGAACTTAAGAAAACATGGATTTCAAAACCGGGAACACTTTATGTTCTTATGTGTGTTGATCTTAACAAGTTTAAAGATGCTGTAAACAGAATGTCTCAGCTTAATGAGCAGGTTAGAGCGGCAGTTGTTGAAAGAGCAAACAAGGCTTTCGAAGAGCTTGATCAAGTTACAAAGTAACTTCAGTTTTTCTCAGTTTTTATCAGGGAGAGTTTCTGCTCTCCCTTTTTTTTTGCAAATATGCAACTATCCCTTTTGACAAATCGTTTAAGAATTGTATAATGATTTTGTGTTTGTGAGATAAAGGGGGACATTTTTATGAAGATTCGATTTATTTTTTTAACGATATTAATGTTTTTTGCTTTTTCATGCATAACTGACGACGCTTATCTGTGCATAAATGCACTTGATTGTGAGCCGGGATATCTGTGTGTGGACGGTGCTTGTATTCCCGGAGAAGGAATGTATGAAAACAATGATGGCGGAAACGACAATCCTTACGGGCAACCGGAAAATGATAAAAAAGAGGAAACCCCGGATGTTAATGAAATTGAAAATGATGAAGCCGGTGAGCAGCCTGATGAAGTTGTCGAGCAGCCTGATGATGTTGTTGAACAACCTGATGAAAATGATGTGGTGATAGAATGCAAACCCGATTCATGCAGCGGAAATGGTGATTGTTCAGTTGTCGGAGAAGAAATAGTATGCACCTGTGACGAAGGGTATGCCGGAGATAATTGCTCTAAGTGTGCGGACGGATTTTTTGAAGAGTCGGGGCAGTGTGTTCCTGCCATGAGCTGTGATCCTGATCCTTGTAACGGTGTTGGAGAATGTCTTGAAATGGGCAATACTGTAACTTGTAACTGTGATTCAAAATATACTGGACAGTGGTGTGAAAACTGTGTTGCCGGTTATTTGAAAAGTAATGTTGACGGTGAATGCAAGCCTGATTGCATAACAGGAAATATTAACTGCCTTGAACACATGGAGTGTAAAATAAATCCGGATACAAATGAAGCAGGATGTGATTGCAAGAACGGATATTTTGGTACTAATTGCACCCAGTGTGACCCCAATCATTTTTGTTCAAGCAGAGGAACATGCTCTGTTTTGAATAATGTTGCTACTTGTACCTGTAATACCGGATATGGTGGTGCTAATTGCTCAACTTGTGCAAGTGGATATAAAGATTTTAACAGTGACGGTATATGTTATGAAGATTGTCACTCAAGTTGCGGACAGTCTGAGAGTTTTTTTAACCAGGCAAGCCATGGTGAATGTGTGTTTAATGGCACAAAAGGAGTTTGTGAATGTAAACAAGGCTGGAAAGATCCTATAATAATGATTTTTCCAATGGTACCTGAATGCAGTGAATGTGTGAAAAACAATCCGCCGCCCGAACATTCTACTGACGGATGTCCTGCAAGTTGTAAAAACAGTGATGGCGATTATATACTTTGTGGATCTAACGGCAAGTGCTACTTTGAAATTACAGGAAGCAACAAAAGGTACTGTAAATGTAATTCCGGATATTCACTTAATAACGGTGATCCGTACTCAGGAACATGCGTGCAATGAACGACAAACTTGCAAATAAATATGAAAGGATAATATCTCAACTTTTAGAACTTTTTCTTAAAACTGATGATGTTGATGCAAGAATGGCTACGATTTGTGCTCTCCTTTACCATAAATTTGAAAAAAATTTCTGGGTTGGATTTTATTTTCTTAAAAATGGTGAATTGACGGTAAGGTGCTATCAGGGACCACTTGCATGTCAGGTTCTTGCAAAAGATAAAGGGGTGTGCTGGGCTTCAATAAACAGAAAAGAAAGTATAATAGTTCCTGATGTTGAAAAATTTCCAGGGCATATTGCATGTGACAGCAGAAGTAAATCTGAAATAGTTGTACCTGTTTATGACAAATCAGGCTATGTAGCCGGTGTTCTTGACATTGATTCTGACAAACTTGACTCTTACTCCAATACTGACAAAAAATTCCTTGAAAGGATTGTGAAACTTATATAAAAAAGTTGTTGGAGGAAACATGAAAAGATTAAGTAAAAGGACAACAAGGGTCTTGTTGTTTTTGTTTTTTTCGGCTTTTTTTGTTTCCTGTCATAGTGAAGATCCTTATGAGTGTATAACAGGTCTTGATTGCAATGAAGGTTATATCTGTGTAGATGGCTGGTGTGTTGAAAAGGAATCAGAGCAAGTTGATATTGATACAGGAAATACAGGTGATA
>SLGQ01000353.1 GCA_007136595.1 Candidatus Sumerlaeota bacterium
ATCTTAAAAAAGATATGAACAAAATAGTTTTCGGTGAAATACACAGAAAATTCAGAACTATTGTTAACGGGGAACTGTTTGAGAAATTGGCTGAAGAAAGGGGCGACCTGAAAAAGAAGCAGCCGGCATCAAAATTGTATAAAGAGATAGCTGAAAATTACAGCCGCTTCATCAAAGAGATAAGTGAAACTGAAGGTTTTGACAAAGAAAACACCGACCTTCCAGCTCTTTTCATACGGGATCTTATTGCCGTTATAGATCTTCCCCAATATGAACTGGATACTCTTGATGATGAAGCTGACAAATATCTTCACGACAACCTTTCTGAAAACAAATACTACCTCTATATGATCTTCGGGTTTACTATGGTTGCCAGACTTTCCATGCTCAAATATGAAAAAAATATCGGTGCTGAAAGTTTGAAAATGTTCATGGAATACGGTCTTGATACAATATTTGTCGAGCTTATTGAACAATCGGGACTCTCTTCTTTCCATGCTGAAAGGATAGTAAGACACATAAGAGCATTCGTTTTCTACCAGAACTGGTGGCGGGACTATGAAAACGAGGGGTTGCTGCTTGATCTTTCAAAAGATATTTTTGAAGACATCAACATGGCATCCATCCTTCAGATCAATGAGTATGAAGGAAAGATCTGGTTCAACAGGGAAGCTTTTGAAGATCTGGCTGCCGGACTTTTTGTTGTTTCTGTTCTGGAAATGCTTAGAAACATAAGGGTTGCCGCAGAAAGAAAAAAAGAATTCAAAAAAAGATACAGATATATTCAACAGCTTTTGGAAACTGCTGTGGAATCTCAATATGAAGTAACAGAATTTCTAAAATTGATCAAAGAAAAAGGTTAACGGTTTATGCTCTTTAAAAGAATCTCTCACAGGATGGTTTTCAGCAAAGTAACTTCGCCAATGCCGTTTAAGTTCTGGTTTTTTCTTGCTGTTTCCGTTTCATTTACAGGTGCGGTATTTCAAGCCGTATCAATACGGTTTTTAACATATTCATTTCCTTTCCAAATGCTCTTTGCAATATCACTTATATCGTGTCTTGCGGTTTTTTTTACAGGTCTAGGGGCACTTGCAGGAAAAAAGATCCGTTATTTTTACCGGCAGGTGACATTTTTAATGTTTTTTTCCTACATTGTTTCGATAATTCTTATCAATTTAACGGGAAATATTGGTTTTCTGTCTCAAAACAGTGTGTTTGCCGCAATTCTTTTTACTTCGACACCCCTTTTTCTCGGGGGAGCATTGTCGGGAATATGTTACTATGAAACTGCCCTTATTGACAAGTCCAAACTTCCTCACCTCATAGCATGGATCGCTGTAGCATTTTTTGCAGGCTATGTTTTTTCAGCATACCTTTTTACTGTATTCGGAGTCTGGAATATTTTCCTGTCGGCATCCATAGTTTCCATTTTACCGCTCTTTTATAAAAGGAACATAATAATTTCAGTTTTTGTCGCGACTGTCATTTCGATACCTTTTATTGATCCCGGCTCAGCAATATTCAGAGCCTTTGCTCAAAAGCCTCATTTATGGGTGGCAGATGGAAACGAGAAACATATTGCCGGATTCTGGTCACCTTATTCGAGACTTGATTTTTATGAGCTTTCTGATGGCAGACTGGCAGGACTTTATAACAGGGCACAGCAGTGGGCTGTTGGTGATCCAAAGCTTGATATCAGAGTAAGAAGGGATATTTACAAAAACATTAAAGGGGATGTGCTTGTTGTCGGAACCGGTGGAGGATATGGACTTTTATCGTTGACGGAAGCAGACTCAATTACGGCAGTTGAGCTTGATCCGGGTGTCGTGAAGGCTATGAAGGGACCTCTTTCAAAATATAACAGAAATATTTATAATGAAATAGATAAGGTTTTTGCCGGTGACGGAAGGGCATTTCTTGATAAGACAGATAAAGATTTTGATGTTATAATCTTTGAAGCGGCTGATCTGAGTTATTCCACAACTCCTAAAAGTTTTATAAGTATTGAAAATTATTTATATACTATCGAAGGTGTTGGAAAAGCTCTTGAACATCTAAGACCCGGAGGGGTTTTTCTTATTCTTGTAACAAAAGAACTTATTCCCGCCCCTAAATTTATAAATGCTTTTCCTGAAGGTGTGAAGTGGAGGCTTTTTGAAGGGGAGATCGAAGTTATGAAAACTGTCCCCATGAACTTTGACTTTTTAATAGCTTCTTACTCCGGTGATGTTATCAGACAGTGGGACGAATATATAGAGAATTCAGATTTAGATCTGAAGTCGTTAGGGACAGATGACCTTGCAAGAAAAAGTGCTTTCGGGCTAGCTCCCATAACTGATAACCGCCCGCTTTTATATTTTGCCGGATGGCATCAGGCTGTTCCTTTCTTCTTTCTCCTTTTGCTGCTTTTTTTCACAGTAGCAGTAATTTTTTTCAATTCAAAAAAACGGAAAAACATAGCTTTTTTCATATTCCTCGGAACTGCCTTCATAATAACGGAACTTTATGTTATAAACAGCATGAGAGCTTATCTTGGGGGCTATCTCGAAACATCTTCTTTTTTACTTGGGGTTCTTATACTGGGAACTGCTTTCGGAACAATTTTTTATGACCGCTTTTCTGATAAAGCAGTTTCTTTTTTATTGATCTTTTCCATTACATTGATGATGGTAATGCTTTTTTATGCTCCTCTTACATTTCCGATCTATTTAAAGATATTGTGGATCACAGCGGCTCTTGTTCCTGCATCTTTTTTTATGGGAACACTGTTTCCGAAAGCCCTTGTAAGGGCTGATAAAAACCATATAACGGTATATTATGCCATAGACACCATAGGAGCTTCAGCAGGACTTGTCCTTTTTTACCTTTTGATCCTTGCAGGCGGTTTTTCTTTCGTCGCATTTTTTGCACTTTTCCTTTATTTAATTTCTCTCATCATGCTCAAAAGCGTAGGATAGTTATGTTTCTACCAACAACAAAAGAGGAGATGAACAGTCTTAACTGGGATCGTTGCGATATCATTTTTGTTTCCGGAGATGCATATATCGATACATATTTTGACGGATGTGCACTTCTTGGCAAATATCTGATAAGCAAAGGTTTTAAAGTAGGCATTATTTCTCAGCCCGATGTAAACAGTGATGATGACATAACGAGGCTTGGAGTTCCTTCTCTTTTCTGGGGAGTAAGTGGGGGAGCAATGGACAGTATGGTTGCAAACTATACTGCTCTGGGGCTCAAAAGAAAAGAAGATGACCTTACTCCGGGCGGTATAAATAACAGAAGACCCGACAGAGCGGTAATGCGGTATGTCAACCTGATCCAGAGGTCGTTTAAGGAAAAAAAGCCTGTAGTGATAGGCGGAGTTGAAGCATCTTTGCGCCGTTTTGCACACTACGATTTCCATACTGACAAAATAAGGGGTTCAATTCTTGCAGATTCTAAAGCAGATATTCTTGTTTACGGAATGGGTGAGAAGGCTGTTCTTGAAATCGCACAGAAATTACAAGCAAATGAAAACATTGATAATATACAGGGAACCTGTCGTATGGGCAGGGATGTTCCTGATGGCTTTATTGAGTTGCCC
Source organism: Candidatus Sumerlaeota bacterium (assembly GCA_007136595.1). Lineage (GTDB taxonomy): Bacteria > UBP6 > UBA1177 > UBA1177 > UBA1177 > SLGQ01. The sequence goes on from SLGQ01000353.1 coordinate 3,587, forward strand.
CGATTTGAAGAATGTGCATCGTCAAAAGATTCATTTTTAGAGATGTCGCAACTCTTTTTTGAAGCATGCAGAAAACAAACAGGAGTTGCTCAAAAACAGGGGGAAAGATTTGTTTTGCAGTATCTTCCCTCGCAGATGCTTTCCTCAAAAGAGCTTGATGAAATTCACGAACTTGAATTTATGAGGGAAGTTCATCCTTTTTATGCTGCTTCAGGAGAAGTGAAAGCTGTTGAAACGATAAGAAATTCAGTGCTTACCCACAGAGGTTGTTTCGGGAACTGCTCATTCTGCTCCATTTCTGCTCATCAGGGTGTCAGAATAACTTCAAGAAGCGAAGATTCCATTAAAAGAGAAATTGAAAAAATGGCATCGAAGCCCGGTTTTAACGGGGTGATATCCGACCTTGGCGGACCGACTGCAAACATGTATGGATATGACTCGGTCAAAGACCATTCAAAACAGATTTCTCTTTTAAGAAAACTGAGAAAAATAGAAGGTGTAAAACACATATTTATCTCTTCGGGTATCCGTCATGATCTTATTGTGACAGACAAACAGTATGGAATGGAATATTTAAGAGAGATCGTTGAAAACCACATTTCAGGGCAGATGAAAATAGCTCCTGAACACACTGTTGCAAGTGTTACAAGACTTATGAGAAAGCCTGATGGTGAAATGCTTGTTAAATTCAAAAAAATGTTTGATGAAGCAGTTTTAAAATCGTCAAAAACCCTTTTCCTCACATACTATTTTATTGCCGCATACCCCGGATGCAGCGAAAAAGAGCAAGTGGAACTTAAAAAATTCATATCAAAATATCTGAAAATAAATCCGAGACAAGTCCAGATATTCACACCCACACCTTCAACCGAAGCTACCATGCTTTACTGGACTGAAAAAGAAAGTTGCGGCAACCCGATTTTTGTTGAAAAAAGTTTCAAAGGAAAAAAACGGCAAAAAGAGATCGTTACAGCCAGAAGAAGATATTAGGACTTTGAAGTCAACTCTCTAACACAACGGACATTTCCTTTAAGTGAAACATGTCTGTTGCCGACACTTCCGATGTAGAATTTTACAACCCAACTGATATTGATGGTATCCATTCTCTGAGAAGATGACCAAAGCCAGTATGTGTCGTTAAAGGGGGAAAAATAACCCGGTTCATCATTTCTGCAACTTCTGCAATCTTCACTGTGACATTTATCCCACACAAGACATTCATCCGTAACTTTGCAGGCACCGCCCGGTTCGGTAGCAGGACAGTTTCTGATAATAGTCCTTAACTCCGAAATTGTTGGAAGTCTCCAGTCGGCATGACCATCATATTCCAGATTTTCGCAGTAGTTGACAGCATCACGATAATTCATCTTTTCTTCAGGCATTTCCTGTTGCCATATCAAGTTGGCACCTGATCTTATTTCAATTTTTTCTGACGGATCCCTGTCTCTTGCCGTGCAACAGATATTGCTTGCCAAAAAAACGGTAAACATAAAAAACAAGATAACTTTTTTCACTTCATCCCCCGGAATCTTAATGATCTTAAGCTCAATTTAGAGGATAGCAGATATAAAAAGATAGTCAAAAACATTTTTGACATAAAACTCAAATATGTTACAATTACGAGCATGTTATTTCTCAAGGAGGTATGTGATGAAAAAGATTTTTTCTGTGTTATTAGGTGTTTTGGTCGTTTCTCTGTTTTTTTTAAGCTGTTCATCTGACAAAATGGAAACAGCAGAATTTGAAGAACGGGGAATGATATCCATCACCATAGGTCAGACCATCACAAAAACTATCTGGCCCTATGATTGGGTGGAACAGATAGACCGCTACGCAGTAATCCTTTTAAAAGACGGCACCCCGCTACTTGGAGAACCGGTCATTATAGATCCGGAAAATATTGGGGAAGAATATGTTTTCAATGATCTGGAACCGGGAAGTGACTATAAAGTTATGGTTTCGGCAGAAAATGAAAATGACGAGATGATAGGTTTTGGAGAAGCGGAAGATATCACTGTGACTGGGGGCAGCAAGACTGATGTTACTGTCAGGGTTTATCCTTTAAGTGATGATCCAGGAGCTTTTGCCATAACTTTAAAATGGCCCCACGACCTTGAGGATCCTGTTGATAAAATTACCGCACAAAGAAGGATGATAGGTGATGTTGAATGGAGTGACCTGGAAGATGACTTTGATCTGTCAAGTTATGAAATACTTTATGAAATCGATCCTGTTGATGCCGGTTCCCATCTTGTAAGATTTTTGCTTTTTAACAGTGAAGAAGAACTTATTTCTTCTGTTATTGAAGTTGTAAATGTTTTTTCAAATATCACCACAGTTGGAACAATTGAGCTTGCCAAAGAAGATTTTGTCGAAGGTGGTGCCGAGCCTGAATATCCTGAAGAAAGGGTGAAAGAACTTAATGACGGTGACCTTGAATTCTGGTTCAGGAATCATGCGGAATACGCAACGAACTCTCCTCTCTATCTTCCGGGAACATACAATGGTTGGGATTCTGCAACTGTTTTTATATCTTTTGATTCTCCTGACAGCGACCTTCTGATAGCAGATGCCGTTGACGGTGAGATACAGTTTAAAATTTGTAATGATAACAACTGGGATTGCTGGGATTTTTATAACTTTATTGAATGGACTATAATAGGAGCTGTTCTTGATGATATGGACAAGGAACAGATAATAATTGAAGCCGGAGACGGTGATGCCGTTCTTGTTGTTGTAGATGTGGCAAACATAACTATCACGGTATATCATGATGACAGACAAATTCCTGATGATAAAGGTGAAATCGAGGTGACAATTGAAACTGATGACATGATTCCTGATGAAGATCTTGAAATAGAATGGTCGGCTGATGGAGACAGCAGAACTTTCAGTTCATCTTACGACCACATTGAAGATTATACCTATTCATGGTTTTTTAACGGTGTGTTAATAGAGGGGGAAAACGACAGCGAAATAGAAGTCGATGTATCTCAAATTTCTGTCGGAGATAGAATTTCTCTTGTAATATCCGGTGGACAATTTGCCTATAGTGCTCAAATTACTATAACTCAGGAAATAATAGACGGAATTGAATAAAATTAACAATAAAGGTGAAAAAATGAAAAAAACAGTTTTTGCCGTTTTTATTATTTTTGCCGTTTTTATTGTTTCCTGCAGTAAAAGTGGCAAAAGCAAAATAGTTGATACGGATGATGATTTCCCTGATGATGACCATATTGCAGATATAGATGATACTCCAGATATTGACGATGTTCCAGACATTGATGATGTCCCAGACATTGACGATACTCCAGACATTGACGATACTCCAGATATTGATGATGTTCCTGACATTGATGATATTCCTGATATTGACGATATCCCTGATATTGATGATATCCCTGATATTGATGATGTTCCTGATATTGACGATGTCCCCGATGATGATGAATATGGACAAATTGGTGTCAATATTGACCCTGTTGATCAATTTCCGGGAGAAGATATTGAAATACTGTGGGTGAGTGACGGGACTGATCGTGTTTTCAGTTGTTCTTATCCCCATATTGAAGAATACAGTTATTCGTGGTTCAGGAATGGTA
>SLGQ01000078.1 GCA_007136595.1 Candidatus Sumerlaeota bacterium
AAAGATACCCGTCCCATAATAGTTCCGTTGATAGAAGCAAGAGATAACAATGAAAAACTGAAGCTGGGCTACCAGTTCTTTAAAATAAAACAACTGACTGTCCAGGAAACGGTCGAAACATTGATGATAGATGATTCAGACTGGGTAAGAGCAATTGCGATCTATACTGTTGCTGAAGAAAAGATCATGGAAGTTTCGGATAAAATTTCAATGTTTATGTATGACCCGTCTCCAGTCGTGAGGGAAAGTGCAATTTATGCAATGAAAAAACTGAACATCAAGATCGCACAGGAAGATATCAAATATCTTAAAGAGGATCCTGATGTTTTTGTCAGGAAATACATTGAGTATATAACTTCAACATCAGACAGGGAAACTGCCTGATCTTGAAAACAGGAGGTGTTCATGCTCAGTAGAGTGGAAAAAGTGCTGGCACTTAAAAATGTTGAACTTTTTCATGATATTTCAGGGGAAGTGCTTGCCGACATTGCATCTTTTCTTGAAGAAATTGCCTACGATAAAGGGAGTTACATTGTAAATGAAGGAGAACTTGGAAAGGAGCTCTATATAATTATCGAAGGTGAAGTTGAAGTTGTTTCAAGTGGTGTAAGAATTGATAAAATGACTTCCGGAGCCAGTTTCGGAGAGATGTCCATAATTGATTCTCAGCCAAGAAGTGCTGATGTTGTAGCGATCGAAGATGTTCTGTTGCTTAAAATAGAAAGAGATGATTTTTATGAGATACTGAAGCAGAGAGAAGAGGTTGCTCTCGGGGTAATAAGGGTTCTCAACAGAAGGATCCGGAATCTCAATTTGCGGCTTCTGGAAAAGGGAAACAAAAAATAAACGGAGGAGTTATGAAAAAACTGTTATTTCTTATTATTATCCTGACACTGACCATAGTTTCAGGAGATGAAAACAAAAGCAGTTTGACAGTTGTCGTTAACGGTGTCAAACCGGGTGGAACATTATATGTATCTTTATTCAATCAACCTGATGGATATCCCACGGATCCTGACAAAGCATATAAAAAAGACATGAAGAAAGTTTCTTCAAAACAGGAGCGGTTCGTTTTTAAAGGCATCCCTTTTGGAACTTATGCAGTTTCAGTGTGGCATGATGAAAATGACAACGGGAAAATGGATACCAACCTGATAGGTATTCCCAGAGAAGGAACCGGAGCATCAAATGATGCAAAGGGGAGAATGGGTCCTCCCAGATTTCCGGATGCATCCTTTAAAGTTGAAAGCAAAACTCACTCTATAACGATAAATATGAACTACTAATATTTATTCGGTTCTCAGGTTTTTAAGTTGCCGCGCTATCATTTTTTCAATTTTATCTTCATGGGAATCTTTTTTAAAACCTATCACAAAATCTTTTCCCATAACAAAAAGCGGCACACCGCCTCTTTCGATTTTTAATTCCTCCACCTTTGCTTTATACAGATCTCTGGCATCCAGATCTCTTGTAACTTCTAAGTTGCGGAATTCCACTTGCGGATATTTTTTTTCAAGAGAGTCAATAAAAGGTTTTGCAACGACACAATGTGGACAGTTTTCAGAATGGAAATAGTAAAAAACCGGACTTTTATCCCCTACAGGTCTGCTATCAGTTGAAACACATCCCAATATGGAAGCAAAAATAAAAACAACGAAAAGCTTTTTCATCGGAAACCTCCTAAAATTGACAGTTCAATATACATTTAAAGGGAAATATTGTCAAAATTTTGACACTTGATGAAGTTAAGTATATTAAAGAGGTGTCGAGTCTTTAACTAGCGGGGTTAAAATGGATTTGAAAAAAAGAGACAGATTTGTCAATGTCGTTGGTCAATTATGTTGTCCGGGATCTTTCGGACCAGTTGTTAATTTGCATGCAAGAAGTTCTGCAATGCCATCAAGAGACGACCTTGAAAAAATAATGGAGCTTATAAGAGCTGTAATTTTTCCCGGTTATTATCTGGAGTCCGATATTAATGCGGCAAATATCAGTTTCTATACAGGGGCAAAGCTGGATAAGATACTTGCCAACCTTAAAGAGCAGATAAGGAGAGGACTTTGTTTTGAATGTATGGGGAAAAGCGGAAGGGATTGTCCTGAGTGTGAAGATATTGCCCAGGAAAAGGCTTTTCAGTTCATAGAGAAACTCCCTGAGATCAGAAGGATGCTTTCCCTTGATGTTGAAGCTGCTTACGAAGGTGATCCCGCCGCTATAAATGTCGGTGAAACAATTTTCTGTTATCCCGGTGTCAGAATGATGACAAGTTACAGGACAGCACATGAACTTTATAAAATAGGGGTTCCGCTTATTCCCAGGATAATAACTGAAATGGCACACTCCGAAACAGGGATAGACATTCATCCGAGAGCTCAGATCGGTGAAAGGTTTTTTATGGATCACGGAACAGGCATTGTTATTGGCGGAACTTGTGTTATAGGGAATAATGTTAAGGTTTATCAGGGTGTTACTCTGGGAGCTAAAAGTTTTCAGAAAGATGATGAAGGTAATCTTGTTAAAGGTGTTGCAAGACATCCGATAGTTGAAGATGATGTGGTAATATACTCAAATGCCACTCTTCTTGGCAGAATAACGATAGGGAAGGGAGCTGTAATCGGTGGAAATACCTGGGTCATTGAAGATGTTCCCGCAGGTGCAAAGGTGCTGAACAGATAATAAACATCACAGTTCATTCTTTTCGATCCCCCTTTTTTGTTGGTAGAGCTTGTTCACCAAGGTCGAATGGAGGATTGATCTAAACTTTTGACTTGAAGTCATTTTCTCTATATAATTTTGTGATGATCGAAAGAAGGGAACATTTTCAGATTTAAGGAGTAGCAATTATGAACGCAATTTTAAAGAAGATCAGAAACATCAAGGGTGACAACTGTGTCACAATTATTTTAAACACTCACAGAACCAGACCGGAAAACAAACAGGACTCGATCGTTTTAAAAAATCTTATGACTGAAGCGGAAGAGAGGCTGCTAAAGACGGATACAAAAAGAGACATCCGGGGTATTGTTAAAAAGATGAAGGATATGGGGGAAAAGATAGATCACAATTACAATCTTGAAAGTCTGATCCTTTTTATAAATGATGAAGTGGCTGAATTTGTCAGACTTCCTGTGCCGGTTGAAAACCGTGTAGTAATTGACGATAACTTTGCGACACGCGATATTGTAAGGGCAATGCATTCAAGTGCAAATTACTATATTCTTCTTTTAAGCAGGGAAACAGCACGACTGATCGAAGCATTCAACGATAAAGTGATCGAAGAGGTTGGGGGAGATTTCCCTGTAAAAAACGATAAATTCTATACTACAAGCGGAATTGAAGCATCAAATGCCACCCGTTCGGACAATCTTATGAAAGAATTTTTCAACAGAATTGATAAAGCTGTCAACAATCATAGAAAAAACAATCCTCTTCCCGTTTTAATATGCACGGAAGAAAGCAATTACTATGAATACATCAAAATTGCCGATGAAAGATCATCAATATTTGAAACCTTTTTAAATGGGAACAAACTTGATGGATCTGCCCTTTCTGTTGTTGCAGAAGGTTGGAAAATAGTTGAAAAAATAAGCAGAGATATAAATCTTGAGCGAAAAACTGAACTTCAGAAAGCAGTAAGTGCAAATAATTTTTTAAGTGATACCAACGAAATTTATCAGGCAATAAAAAATGGAAGGGTCAAAACACTGTTCGTAGAAGAAGGACTGTTCCAGCCGGCATTGCTGAAAGATGGAAAGATCGTTTATGTCACAAAAGAAGAAATGGTTGCCCATAAAGAAGTGATAGATGACATCTATGATGAACTTATTGAAGAAAACATGAAGTTCGGCGGTCAAACCGTTTTCCTTCCAAAAGGTGAACTTCCCCGGTTCAATGGATTCGGAGCAATAACAAGATACTGAAATTTTTTATAATGTCCGCTCCTTTTTTTCAGAAGAATATCTCTTAAAAATTGTTTTCACTTCAAAATTGATATTTCCGCTTCAATGTATATAATTTCCTGTCTTGTTTTATTTGCGGAGGAGAAAACAATGATAAACGAGTTGAAAAAAATGATGATGAAATCGAAGATGGAAAGAGATTCGTTTAAAAGCAATCTCCTTTCAACACTGATCTCGGAAGCTGTCATGGTAGGCAAAAACGATGGAAACAGAGAAACTACAGAGTCCGAAACAATTGCGATCATCAAAAAATTTCTCAAAGGTGTAAACGAAAACATTGCTCTTCTTGAAGAAATGGGAAAAGACAAAAGTGATGCTGAAAAAGAAAAAGAAATTCTGGAATCTCTCCTTCCTAAACAGATGGATGAAGCTCAAATGGAAAAAACAGTTGCTGAAATAATAGAAAAACTTCCCGAAAGATCTCCTAAAATGATGGGACAGGTAATGGGAGAGTTGAAGAAAAAATACGATGGTCAGTACGATGCGAAAACTGCAAGTACAATAGTTAAAAAACTTTTGATGGGCAATTAAGGTGTTGAAATGGCTTTAAAATTCAAGATAAGACTTAACAAGCTACCTTTTGAGCGCTCATCAGGTACGGGGTTTATCCCTGAATATAATTTTCATATCAATGTAAATTCGAGAAGGAAATATTCATTTCACAAATCTCTTTTTTCCACTTCGGGAAATGTTGTTTTTTCTGATTTTGAAGCTGTAAAAGATTTTGCCGGAAAGATAAATGAATATAACAGAAATTGCGGAATACCTAAATATGTCAATCCCGGTGAAATTTATGCAATGGGTTTAATTGATGAAATATTTCACTATATTATACACTCCTATCGCGAAAACATTGAACCGGGGCTTATAAAAAGACTTTATGGAAATACAAAAAAAGAAATAGGTGAAACCAAAGTTGAAAACACCGTAAGATTTTTTGCAACGAACTTTATGCCTCCCTCAATTGAATATGGATATGAAACAATTGAAGATTATCTGAAAAAGGATTTTGGAGGTGTTAACGGGGAAATTGTTGAATTCGAGGAGTTGCTCATCCTTAAACTTGCTAATGAAAATAAAGCTTTTTATCCGTTCAAAGAGTTTTTTGATGACAGTGATCTTGATCGTTCATCTTCTTACAGGGATATTTTTTCAGTTATAGAAAATGATGTTCAGAAAACTACCGGAATAACTGTAGGTGGAAGAAAATTTTCCCTTCTTGAACTTCTCAGAGCGCCCATGAGAGCTCACCCCGATTCTCTGGTAGATCAGTTGAAGTATATTGCAGATAATTGGGGGCTTGAAATTCTCGGAGATTTTTCAAAGAAACTCCTTGTTGCAGTCGGGGTGATAAAAGAAGAGTCGGGAAGGTCTGTTTCTCCGGGTGGATCATTTAATGAAGTTGTTACAGCCGATACTCTTTCTTTTCCATGGGGAGAAGATGATCATTATTATCCCGAAATTGAAAATTTTTCAACGGATTCTTTATGGATGCCCAGAGTTGTAATGGTTGAAAAAAATGTTTTTGTGTGGCTTGACCAGCTTTCAAAACTTTACGCAAAAGATATAACCACTCTTGACAAGGTTCCTGACGACGAATTGAAAGAGATATCAAAGCGGGGATTTACCGGTCTATGGCTTATTGGTTTATGGGAAAGAAGTAAGGCTAGCAGAACAATAAAACAGCTCATGGGCAATCAGGATGCAGTTGCTTCTGCATATTCCCTTTATGACTATACAATATCAGAAGATCTTGGTGGAGAAAAAGCCTTTTTGAACCTTAAAGAAAGGGCGTGGAACTATGGGATAAGGATAGCCAGTGATATGGTTCCCAATCACATGGCAATAGATTCAAAATGGGTCAATGAACATCCTGATTGGTTTCTTTCTCTTGATAATCCTCCTTATCCTTACACATATAACGGTCCCGATCTATCTTCGGATCCTTCCATTGTTGTCCAGATCGAAGACAAATATTTTGATAAAACAGATGCAGCCGTGACATTTAAAAGGATTGACAGAAAAACGGGGGAAACAAGGTATATCTATCACGGTAACGATGGAACTTGTATGCCGTGGAATGATACTGCGCAGCTTAACTATCTCAAAGAAGAAGTGAGGGAAAAAGTTATTTCAACCATCATTGAAATAGCTAAGAATTTTCCGATAATAAGGTTTGATGCCGCAATGACACTTGCAAAAAGGCATTATCACAGACTTTGGTTCCCTGAGCCTGGCAGTGGCGGAGACATCCCTTCAAGAGCGGAACACGGAATGACAAAAGGGGAGTTTAACAAGTTCTTTCCGAAAGAGTTCTGGCGGGAAGTTGTTGACAGAGTCGCCGTTGAAGTGCCTGATACCCTTTTACTTGCCGAAGCATTCTGGCTGATGGAAGGGTACTTTGTCAGAACACTGGGGATGCACAGAGTTTATAACTCTGCTTTCATGAACTTTCTTAAAGATGAGGAGAACTCGAAATACCGTGAGTCGATAAAAAATGTTCTTCAGTTCGATCCTCACATTCTTGAAAGATATGTCAACTTTCTTAACAATCCTGATGAAGAAACCGCTGTAAAACAGTTTGGAAAAGATGATAAATACTTCGGTGTCACAATGATGCTTGTGACAATGCCCGGACTTCCAATGTTCGGACACGGACAGATAGAAGGTTATCAGGAAAAATATGGAATGGAGTATAGACGGGCATATTGGAACGAAACAGTCGACTGGGATCTTGTAAAACGGCACGAAAGAGAAATATTCCCTCTTATGCACAGAAGAAAGTTGTTTGCCCATGTGGACAACTTCAATCTTTTTGATTTTTATAAAGAAGACGGCTCAGTTGATGAAAATGTTTTTGCATTTACAAACGGTTATGAAGGAAAACAGGTTTTAGTTTTTTATCACAATAAATATGCTGAAACTGCAGGATGGATACATACTGCTTCCCCTTTCCTTGAGAAAAGTTCAGGACAGCATGTGAAAAAAGATCTGTGCAACGCTCTTAAATTGAGCGGAGACAGTTCAAAATATGTAGTTTTCAGAGATTCAATTACTGATGAACAGTTTGTGAGGAAAATTGAAGAAATTAATAATAACGGGATGTTTGCAAAGTTAGGAGCTTATAAATATCAGGTTTTTACCGATTTTGCCGAAGTTTCCGAAACAGAAAGAGAACCTTGGTCAAAGCTGGCTGAAACACTTCAGGGAAGAGGCTCGAAAG
>SLGQ01000302.1 GCA_007136595.1 Candidatus Sumerlaeota bacterium
CGATTTAGCGAGAAGAGTGTTGTATATTCTCATAATGTTGTGAGCAACTATTCCTATAAACAGGATGGCAATAGAATAGTCTGCGAGATAGTCAACTATTTCAAGAGTAAATTCAAGGAAATATGCAACATATCCCCACAGAAAAACAATATTCGCTCCGCAATAAAGAAGGATATACCGTTTTTTAGTAAAAAAAACAGGCATCAGCGTGAGAATGGCAAGCAAGTAAGTTCCTGTATTGATCCGGATCAGCAGGGATGATCTGTCAAGTATCATAACAAGCCATACAACACCTATTGAAAAAATAAGTATCAGGTGTGCAGAAAGATGGTGATGTCCTTTTTTTAAAAAAACAAGAGCCATCGCAAGAAGTAAAATTCCTGTTGCTTCACCGGCAATTATGGGAATATAGACTTCGGGAGGATTGGAAGATTTTATAAGAATGTAATATGTATAATACATTGCAGGAAAAATAAAGAGTATCATGGTAAGAGATAGAAAATATATGAATTTTACTTTCAGCTTTGTTTCAAATGAGGCATCTTTATAGTGATCCAGAAAACGGGGAAGAATTATATCACTGCTGTCATCAGAGGATTTTTTTTTGTCGGAAAAAAACATTGTTATTCACTCAACTCGCATAAGATTACTCAAACTGAATATTAATTCTTTGTTTATGAAAAATCAAGTTTCCTCCTTTCAAGGTATTGACAGGTTGCAATACTATATTGAAAGTTGAGCTAAAGAAAACTTGATGTATCTTTTTAAATTCTTATGATGAAAAAGAATGCTTTAAATTTAAAGCTCATTTTATTTCTGGAGTGAGAGGAGGGTGAACCATGAAAAAGTTTTTGTGTCTTATTTTTATTGTATTTCTGTTGTTATTAGTTTCTTGTGAATCATCGAAACAAGATGATACACAGGAAGGGGATGATTCTGTAAAGAAAGAGGTCGTCAGTTCTGCAAGTAAAATGATTTCTGCAGAAGAGGGAGGAGAGGTCGTTACAGATGATGGAGAGGGAAGAATTATGATACCTCCGGGAGCACTTGAGGAAGACACTGAGATTTTAGTGACTGTCTATGGCAAGGCAGGTTTCCCCGGAAAAGAGGATCTTGTTACCAAGGTATTCAAATTTGAACCCGAGGGACTTCAGTTTAAAAAAGATGTTACAGTCACGCTTAAGCTGGATACAGATTATCAAATTGTTCCTGAAGGAAAGAGGGTTGTTGCCGCTCTTTTAAAAAGCACATCGTGGTCATGGGAAAGATCAGGGGATCCGATAATGAGCGGGTACCCGATAATGAGTGGAGACCCTATAATGAAAGGGACAGAGTTAAACATGGAAATGAAACATTTCTCAAGTGTTGCATTTATAGTCGTTCCCATGGATGGAGAGGTCGATATAGATGATCCTGTTGATCCGGATGATCCCGTTGATCCTGATGATCCCGTTGATCCTGATCCAGTTGCTGAAAGGTGGATATCTGTCTCTGCAGGCAAGGGGCATGTCTGTGCTGTAAAAAGCGGCAGACTTTACTGCTGGGGAGACAGCAGAGATGGAAAGTACTGGGAGAAAGACCCCGCTGAAGAATATACATTGAGACCTTTAAGAATAGGTGAGAGAGAAGACTGGGAATATATTTCTGCCGGGCTTAGGCACACATGTGGAATAGCTTCAGGTGAGCTTTACTGTTGGGGTATCAATGATTTTGGACAGCTTGGTGATGGAACCAGCGGTTTTGAAAGTTGTTCTGATACAACACCATATGATTGTGAAGATAAAAATGTCCCTACAAGGATAGGTGACAGAGCTGATTGGGAATCTGTGTCGGCAGGCGGCAGACATACATGTGGCATTGCAGGTGGCAAACCGTTCTGCTGGGGAAGAAACAACCACTATCAATTAGGTACAGGCACAGACATTGACAGCAGTGTTCCTAATCCTGTAGGAACAGACGACTGGAGTGTGATAAGTGCCGGCTGGGCGGATCAGGTTCACCATGGTCATTCCTGCGGAATAAGTGGAGGAGAGCTTTTCTGTTGGGGCAAAAATTTATCGGGCGAACTTGGTACAGGTGATTTGGAAGACAAGAAGTCGCCTTCAAATGTAGGAACTGACATTGGAGTTTGGGTTACAGTTCAGGGTGGAGAAAGATATACCTGTGGAATTGCTGATGGAAGTCTTTACTGCTGGGGGTACAACAAAGATGCAGTAATAGGTAATGGAACGATGGAAAATGTAAATGCTCCCGAGAGGATAGGTGCTGACTCTGATAAATGGAGGGTAGTTGCTACGGGTGGAACACACACTTGTGCTATAAATGAAGGGAATGAGCTTTACTGCTGGGGAAGGAATAATTATGGTCAGATAGGAAATGCTTTCTCTAACTGGGAGGAATACAAAAAAACTCCCACAAGGGTTGGAGAAAAAAGTGACTGGGATCATGTGACAGTAGGATGGGGACATTCTTGTGCTATTAATACTGCAGGAGAACTATATTGCTGGGGCGAAAATGAAAGTGGACAAGTAGGAGTAGGCAACCAGCACGATGTAGGCAGACCTGAAAAAATACATGTCAACTGACAAATATTTTATCCACTTCAACTAAATTCTTAAAAAACAGACGAATAATTTTGCCAAATAGTTTAATATTGTTAATATTGCATGAAAATTGCTTTTTTATATAATTTCATGTGGAGAAAAAAATGAAAGACCCGAGAGTTAGAAAGCTTGCCGAACTTCTTGTGAACTACTCAACAAAAGTTCAAAAAGATGAAAAAGTTATGATAAGTGCCGTTGATCCTTCAGCTTATCCTCTGGTTGAAGAGATCATAGAACTTGTAGGTGAAAAGGGGGCACACCCTTTTATAAATCTGAATGCACAGGTAATTCAGCGGAAACACTATATGCACGCCACAGATACGGTGCTTGACATTATGAGGGAAACAGAACTTGAATTTGCAAAAAAGATGGATGCCTATATCGGGATAAGGGCACTTGAAAACAAGTTTGAGACAAACGATGTTCCTCAGAAACAGATGATGAAAATAATGCAGAATTACCGTATGGCGGTAAGCAGTGAAATAATGTCCAAAAAATGGGTAGCTCTCATGTTCCCGTCTCCCGGATTTGCCCAGGCATCAAATATGTCAATTGAAGCATTTGAAGAGTTCTTTTTCAATGTTACGACACTTGACTATGCCAAAATGGATAAAGCAATGGATCCTTTTAAGGAACTGCTTGAAAAAACTGACAAAGTTCATATTAAAGGTCCGGGAAGAACAGACATTACCCTTTCCATTAAAGGGATGCCTGCAATTAAATGTGCAGGGGAATACAACATCCCTGACGGTGAAATATTTACTGCTCCGGTAATTGACTCAATTAATGGCGTTATTGAATATAACACGCCGACAATTTATCTCGGGACTCAGTTCAACAGAGTTGTTCTCACTTTTGAAAACGGAAAAATAGTCAAATACGAAGGGAACAACATGGATAAACTCGATGAAATATTCAATGTTGACGAAGGTGCTAAATTTGTTGGAGAATTTGCATTCGGAGTTAACCCGTACATTGTTGATCCGACAGTTAACATTCTGTTCGATGAAAAAATATCAGGCTCCATTCACCTCACTCCCGGAAGAGCTTACGGAGAATGTGACAATGGCAATAAGTCGTCCATCCACTGGGATCTTGTAATGATACAGACTCCTGAATATGGTGGCGGAGAGATATATTTTGACGGTGTTCTTATTAGAAAAGACGGTCTTTTCGTGCTTCCCGAACTTCAGGGATTAAACCCCGAAAACCTTAAATAGTCGAGGAGTTTGATATGAAACTTTCAGGAAAAATAGCTTGCATAACCGGAGCAAGTGCAGGGATAGGCAAAGCATGTGCCGAATCTTTTGCCGCTGCAGGATGTAACCTTATTCTTCTGGCAAGAAGGCTCGACAGAGTAGAGGAGCTGGGAGAAATTCTGAGAGATAAATATGGCATTAAATACTATGCTGGAAAACTTGATGTCCGCAACAGAGATGAAGTTGAACGGTTTTTCAAGAATCTTCCTAAAGATTTCAATGAAATAGACATCCTGATAAATAATGCCGGTCTTGCCAAAGGGATGGGACCTCTTTATGAAAATGAAATAGAAGACTGGGAAATCATGATAGATACAAATGTCAAAGGACTTCTCTATGTTTCAAGGGCAGTTGTTCCCGGAATGGTTGAACGGGACAGGGGACACATAATAAATATCGGTTCCATAGCAGGCAGGGGAACATATCCCGGAGGCAGTGTCTATACTGCAACCAAACATGCAGTCAACGCAATAACAAACTCTTTAAGGAAAGATCTTACCAATACCGAAATTAGAGTTTCAACCATTGACCCTGCATTCACTGAAACCGAGTTCAGCATAGTGAGATTTGACGGAGATAAAGAGAGGGCGCGAAAAGTGTATGAAGGATTTCAGCCCCTTCTTGCCGAAGATATAGCAGAAACAATACTCTTTGTCGCCACAAGACCACCCCATGTTACAATATCAGATGTTGTAATATATCCCACAGCACAATCAGACTTCCATCTCGTGAACAGGAAAAACTGACAAATCACCCTTTTAACTTTTATTTTTCTTGACTTGTCAGAAAAAACATATATTATTTCTGACAGATAGTTGATTTGAGGTTGCATGCAAAGTGTTGATAATAAAGTGATAAAACGCATAAGAGGGTGGGGTAGAGGTTCTGTGTTCACTCCGACTATGTTCCTTGACCTTGGAAGTCGTGCTGCAATTGATAAAATTCTTTCGAGATTTTCACAAAAAGGTCTTATCAGGAGGTTGTTCAGAGGTTTATATGATCTGCCGGAGAACCATCCTGTAATGGGAAAACTTTATCCATCTCCGGATACAGTTGCAAAGGCTATAGCAGAAAGAGATTCCACAAAGATTCTGCCATCCGGAGCTTATGCCGCAAATCTTCTCGGTCTTTCAACTCAAGTTCCTGCTCAGATCATATTTCTTACGGATGGGGCATCCCGTTCTGTTAAAGTTGGAGGACATACAATAACTCTCCGTCGTACAACTCCTAAAAACATGGCTACAGCCGGGAGGATCAGTGGACTGGTTATACAGGCATTGAAATACATAGGGAAAGATCATGTTGATTCTTCAACTGTTCAAATGTTGACAGAAACTTTAAATGAAGCAGATAAAGAACAGTTGTTGAAGGATTTAATATTTGCTCCTTCATGGATAGGCAACATAATAAGAAAAATTACCGGGAAAATCTGAGATGATAAAATTTATTTTACTGAGCCCTGAAGAAAGAAGACTATATTTTGAACAGGTTGCTTCTTCCATGAAAGTGTCTCCCTTGATAATTGAAAAAGATTTTTGGGTTTGCTATACACTTCACAAACTATTTTCTCTGCCGCTTATTGGAGAAACCCTCATATTTAAAGGAGGAACTACACTTTCAAAGATATATGACATAATTCAGCGGTTTTCTGAGGACATTGATATTTCAATAGACAGGAAAAGTTTGAGCAGCGAAGAATACGATCCTGCTGAAGCCGGCATAGGAACCAAGGAAAAACAAAGACGGCTTTCTAAACTGGCTGATTTGTGCCGGTTAAAGATTGATGAAGAAATTCAACCTCTTTTATCTGAATCAATGGATAAAGATGTTCCGGAGAGTGACTGGGTACTTGAAAAAGACCATTCAGATCCGGATGGACAGACACTATCGTTTAAATATCCATCTGTTCTTATCAACATGAAAAGCGGCTATATCAGACCGGCAGTAAAAATTGAGATGGGTGCAAGGTCTGATCATTGGCCAAGCGAAATACACAGCGTAATTTCTTATGTTGCTCAACAATATCCACAACCATTTAAAGACCCGTCAACGAAAGTAAAGGTTTTGTCAATACAGAGAACTTTTTTCGAAAAAGCAACGCTGCTTCATGCCGAATATCATAGACCGGCAGATAAAATTATGCCATCAAGATTATCCCGCCATTACTATGATATGGCGATGCTTATACAAAATGGGGTAAAAGTTAATGAGGGGCTTCTTGAAAAAGTTGCGGAACACAAGAAAATATTTTTTCAAAGTGGATGGGCAAAATATGATGAAGCTAAAAAAGGCACTCTACATATTTTGCCTAATGACAAGAGATTAAAGGCACTTGAGGAAGATTATAAGAAAATGGAAGAAATGTTTTTTGTTAAACCGATAACCTTTTCTGAAATACTGGATATTCTTTTATCATGGGAAAAAGAGTTTAATGAATATTGAATAGATAAATTGCGACCTGCATTCACTGAAACCGAGTTCAGCATAGTTAGATTTGACGGAGATAAAGAGAGGGCACGAAAAGTGTATGAAGGATTTCAACCCCTTCTTGCCGAAGATATAGCAGAAACAATACTTTTTGTTGCCACAAGACCACCCCATGTTACAATATCAGATGTTGTAATATATCCCACAGCACAATCAGACTTCCATCTCGTGAACAGGAAAAGCTGATTTTTTGTGAATTTAATCAAAGATGGCACGAAATACAAAGTAATTTTTAGGTGAGTTTAATCAGCGATAACTTCCCAATGACCGCCTCTGGCTGGACCTATCCGTTTAAGCAAGTTCTTTTCTTTCAATTTTTTTAAATTTTCCTCTATTTTTCGTATTGAAATTCCCACAGAATTAGATAATTCTTTTGCAGACGCATACTGATTTTTACTAAGAATATCAAGAAATAATGAGAGATCTCATGCTTCAAGGTTGGATAAGGATCAGATGGAAACCGAAAGAATGGGCTTATACCGTCCAGATGGTGAAAGATGAAAAAACAGAAAACAATTTAAAAAAGTGGAAAAAAAAGATAAAAGAGGGGAGGGATATTGAAGTAAAGTATGTTTTTTGTTAGCATCAAAAAATCTTCTGAGTGATAAACTGGTGATAAACAGGGGTCTTTTGAATTTCCATCAATTCCTTAACTACCTAAAAAAAATGGAGCTACCGATCGGACTCGAACCGACGACCTGCTAATTACGAATCAGCTGCTCTACCACCTGAGCCACGGTAGCATCCATCAGGAGGAAATTATAGAAATAAGGCTTTGTTTGTCAAAAAGTTTATTTTTTTAATAA
>SLGQ01000134.1 GCA_007136595.1 Candidatus Sumerlaeota bacterium
AAATTTTTGGCAGGGTCAACATTGTAAGAATGACCTGAAATTAAAAAGGGATTACGACCAAGAACCGTTTTCAGTCCACAACTTTTTAATGTTGTGTAAAAATGACCTGAAATTAAAAAGGGATTACGACTTACATGGGTAAAAAAAGTTATTGTTATCCCGAAGGACTCGCCATAGGGGTCAGATCCCCATAAATCTATATATTTTAGAGGTGAGGAGTCCTTCGATAAACTCCTTTCGACTTCGCTCCTTTCGACTTCGCTCCTTTCGACTTCGCTCAAGGCGGGCAGATAGACAGGACAGGTGAGCGGTAAGTGGAAACCCGACAACATAGGTCGTAACTGTTAAGTAAAAACAACAGTGTTTTTAATGAAAACATCAGTTTTTATGTCAGTTTTTGTTGATTAACCGTTTTTTATTCTTAAGATTGGACGAATATGGATTTTTATTTGTGTCTGAAAACTTGTGTTTTTCTAACGGAGGCAAAGGATGAATATTGAGAAATTAATAGGTCTTTTCGAGCAAACGCATTCTGCTTTACAACAAAGAGCAGCAAGAAGTGTTGATACTGCTCTTGTTGTCCGCAACTGGCTTTTCGGATGGTATATTGTTGAGTTTGAAAATGGCGGAGCTGAACGAGCCGAATTATATGGAAAAGAGTTGATTAAAAAGCTATCTGAAAAACTTACTGAAAATCTCGGGAAAGGATTTTCAAAACGATCTCTTGAACAGTTTCGACAATTTTACTTAACTTATAAAGAGATTACGCAGGCACTGCCTGCACAATCTCCAAACACACTTCAAAAGATTACGCAGGCACTGCCTGCCGAATTAGATAAGTTGCCGGAAACAATGCCTAATGTTGTTGAACAGCTCGCTTCCAGGTTTGTTCTGGGATGGACACATTATGTGACTCTTCTGACAGTAAGAAATGATTATGAAAGAAGATTTTACGAAATTGAAGCAGCTCAAAATAATTGGGGATACCGTGATCTTGAGCGACAGATAAACTCATCTCTTTATGAACGGATCGCTCTTTCAAAAAACAAAGAAAGGGTTAAAGAATTATCAGAAAAAGGACAGATAATAGAAAAACCTCAAGATGTTATAAAAAACCCGTTTGTTCTTGAATTTCTTAATTTGCCGGAACATCCGCATTATTCGGAACATCAGCTTGAAACAGCAATTATTGACAAACTTGAACAGTTTCTGCTTGAACTCGGAAAAGGATTTTTATTTGAGGCAAGACAGAAAAGATTCACTTTTGACAATGATCATTTTTATGTTGATCTTGTTTTTTATAACAGACTGCTCAAATCTTATGTGATTATTGATTTGAAGAGGGACAAACTGGTTCATCAGGATCTTGGACAGATGCAGATGTATGTGAATTATTTTGACCGGTTTGTAAAACTTGATGATGAAAACCCGACTATTGGAATTGTTTTATGTCACCGGAAAAATGATGCAGTAGTTGAACTGACTCTTCCCCAGAATTCAAATATTTATGCACAGCAATATCAGCTTTATCTTCCAAGCAAAGAAGAACTGAAAAAACAGATTGAGGAAGCTGAAAGGGAGTTTGAAAAACAACTCCCGACAACATAGGTCGTATCACTTGAGTATAATGTTTCTGTGGCTCTGCTCAGGTTGACAATTTATCAGTTTTGTGTGGAACAAAAATTTTGTGGGTTGGGAATTATATGTTAATATGGGGACAAGTTTTTTAAGGGGGGTTAAATATGAAGATTTTGCACACATCTGATTGGCATTTGGGGAAAAATCTTTTCGGTCAGAAAAGGTATGATGAGCATGAACATTTTGTCAGGTGGCTGACAGATCTGATAAAAGAGGAGTCTGTTGACCTTATGATCGTTGCGGGAGATATTTTTGATACAACAACTCCTTCTAACAAAGCACAGGAAATTTATTATTCATTCCTTTGTGAAACAATAAAGACAACTTGCCGTAATGTGTTAATTATCGGTGGAAATCACGATTCCCCTTCTTTTCTTGCGGCACCGGGGAGTCTCCTTAAACATCTTAACATTTTTGTTGTATCTGAAGCAGGAAAACCGGAAGATGAAATAATTGAAATAAAGGATGAAAGCGGCAAAATTCAAATGATCGTATGTGCCGTTCCGTATTTAAAAGACAGGGATGTCAGAATATCATCGGCTGGAGAAACATCAAGTGATAAAGAAAAGAATCTGCTTGAAGGGATCCGCAAACATTATCAGGATGTTCACAACAAAGCTAAAGAGCTTAAAGATAAATACAAGGTACCGCTTGTTTCAACCGGACACCTTTTTACATCGGGAGGGAAAATAAATAACGGTGAAGGTGAAAGAGAGCTTTATGTGGGAACTCTTGCACAGGTTGAAGGGTCCATATTTCCCGATTTCATTGATTATGCGGCACTCGGACATCTCCATTCTGCACAGACAGTTCCGGGAAGAGAAAACATCAGATATTCAGGTTCCCCCATCCCGATGGGTTTTAATGAATCTTATCAGGGAAAAAAGGTAGTTATTGCAGAAATTTCAAATGGTTCCTCCAAGATCAAAGAAGTGTCTGTTCCTTTTTTGAGAAAGCTTGTCGCCATAAAGGGTACGAAAGAAGAAATAAAAGAAAAATTGAAAACACTGGAAAATGATGGTTCCGAATACTGGATAGAGTTGACTGGAAAAGATTTTGAAAGCGGGGTTGCCATCAACGATCTTGCAATGGAAATTGAAGGAAACAGTAATTTAAAGGTGCTTAAAAAAGTTAATCCTGATCTTAAAATAGAGGTGTTTTCACAAACTGAGGAATCGAGGACTCTTAAAGATTTAGAGCCGGATGAAGTTTTTGATCGTCTATTGGAAAAAAAGGCTTTTTCTGAAGACAGCAAAAAAGAGCTTAAAGAAGCGTACAGCACTCTTTTGAATGAAATGTCAAGTGAAGACACCAACAAATATTGAGGGGTGAATTATGAAAATACTTAAAATAAGGGGTAAAAATCTTAACTCATTGAAAGGGGAATGGGTTATTGATTTTACGGCAAGTGAATATGTTTCCGAAGGAATATTTGCAATAACAGGACCGACCGGAGCAGGAAAATCAACCATACTTGATGCTTTATCTCTGGCACTTTTTGGAAGAACTCCAAGATTGAACAACATATCTCAAAGCACGAATGAGATAATGTCCCGACTCACAGGAGAATGCCGTGCCGAAGCTGAAATAGAAACAGCAAAAGGTCGTTTCCGTTTCAACTGGAGTCAACAAAGAGCCCGGGGACGATCTGAAGGCAATCTTCAACAACAGAAACGGGAAGTTGCACAACTTAATGGAAAAATTCTCGCTTCATCAATAAAAGATGCCGATAAAAAAGTAACAGAGCTGACAGGGCTCACCTACGATCAGTTTTCCAGATCAATTCTCCTTGCTCAAGGTGATTTTGCCGCATTTTTAAAAGCAACTGAAAATGAAAGATCTGAAATTCTTGAACAAATTACAGGAACTGGAATTTATTCCGAAATTTCAAAAAAAGCTTTTGAAAAGCAAAAAACGGAAAATGAGAAACTCACAAGACTTAAAGATCAAATTTCGGGAATCGAGATTTTTTCCTCTGAACAGGAAGCTGAAGTGAAAGAAGAGCTCCAATTAAAAAAGAATGAGTATGGAAAACAGAACAAAGATCAGCAGATATATTCAAAAACAATAGAGCTGATAAAAAGCATTCAAAAGAATAAAGATGTGTTAAAAGAGCTTGAAGAACTGATCCCTGAAAAGGAAAAAAGTCTTAAAAAGAAAGAGGAACTTAAAAATGAAAAGAGTTCAGTTTTAAATAAAGCAAAAAAAGACCAGGAAAAACAGCAGGATACTTTTAAAAAAGTGCGGTCTTTGGACCAGTCCATTTCAGAAAGAAATATAAGTTTAAAACAAATGGAAGAAGAGCTCTCCTCAAATACAAAAAAGCTTGAAGCCAAAAAGCAGGTGCTTAAAAAAGAAAACGCAAAAAAGGGTAATTTGACTGCTGAAATGGAGCTCCTTGAAAAATATTTTAAAGAAAATGTGTCAGCAGAAAAACTTGTTTCTGAATTAAGCGGGCTAAATGGAAAGGTGGATAAATTTTTTGAAGATCTCAATAAAATTAATGATATAAGCACCTCTTTGAAAAAATTCACTAAAAACCTCGAAGATAAGGAACGGGAGCTGAAGCAGAGTGAAAAAGAATATGGTGATCTCCAAAAGAAACAGGATCTGATAAAAAAAGAGTGTGATGAACTCAAAAAAGAGTTGACAACTCTCTTAAAAGGTGAAACGGTCGCTTCATACCGGAAAATAAAGGAAGGTTTATTAAGAGAAGTGAGCCTTATCAGAAAAATTGAGAGTTATGAAGAAGAGCGGAAAAAGCTTCAAAGCGGAAATCCATGCCCACTTTGCGGTTCAAAAGAACATCCGTTTGCAATAGGGAACATCCCTCAAAAAGATGAGAAAGAAACAGAGATAGAAAGATTGGAAAAAATCATCGGCAAAGCTGAAAAAATTGAGTTAAATTTGAAAAAGAAAGAGGATTCCGGAAAAGAAACGGATGGTAAAATTTCAGCTTTTATCGAGAAAATAGAAGGTATTAAGAGAGAAAAGAAAACTTTGGAATCAAATATCAGTGATACAAAAAAAGATATCGAAAAAGGTTCCAAGGTTTCTGAAAATATGGAAAAAACACTGACAAATCAATTTGAGCAATTTAAAATCGCTGATGCATCAAGAGAAAACTTCAGGGAACATCTCAAAACTCTTGAACGGAAAAAAGATGAATGGGTGTTTAATTCAAAAGAAAAAGAGAGAGTGACAGGAGATCTTGCAAAAATCAGTTCAAGTCTCAGCGGACTTGAGTCGGAAATAAAGTCAATGAAGGAAACTGTAACCGGCTTAAACACAAAAATCGTTGATGCAAAAAAAGGTGTTGAGGAAATTAAAAAGGAAAGGGGCAATGTTTTCGGTACTAAAAATGTTGATGAAGAGGAAAAGAAGCTCAAGACCGCTATCAAAAGCCTTGAAGAAGAGCTTGAAAAGGTTTCGGATTTATTTGGAAAAGAAACTGATGAGCTTAAAAAGGAGATCACAAAAAAAGAACTGCTTTTAAAAAACAACGAAGAAAACCGGGCAGAGCTTGAAAAAATCAAAAAAGAGTTCCCGGATGGAGTTGACATAGAAAACATGTCTGTTGAAGAACTTGAGCAAAATCTTGAGTCTATAAAAGATGAGCTTAAAAATGTTTCGGAACTTGTCGGTGCTTTAACAGAAAAACTGAAAAAAAATGAGGATGCAAAAAAGAGTGTATTAGAGAAAAAGAAAGAAATAGATTCTCAGGAAAAAGAGTTAAAAAAATGGAATTTGCTAAACAGTTTAATAGGTTCTGCTGACGGAAAGAAATTCAGAGCGTTTGCTCAGGGGCTCACTTTTCAAATAATGGTGGGATATGCAAACTCTAAACTTGCTGAGATGTCAGACCGTTATATTTTGAAAAGGGATGACGACAAACCTCTTGAACTGTTAATTGTTGACAAATATAAAGCCGGGGAGGAAAGATCAACAAGAAATCTTTCGGGAGGAGAAAGCTTTATTGTCAGTCTTTCTCTTGCACTTGGTCTTTCGAGTCTTTCAAGTCAAAATATGAGGATAGACAGTCTGTTTCTTGATGAAGGGTTCGGCACACTTGATGAAGATGCTCTTAATGTTGCACTTAACACGCTTGCCGCTCTTAATCAGGATGGCAAAGTTATCGGAGTTATATCACATGTTAACGCAATGAAAGAAAGAATAGCGACACATATTTCAGTAATACCTGTAAAAGATGGAAACAGTCGAATTGAAGGTCCGGGAATTAAGTTTGAAGCGTGAGACTGGAAGACTTTGTTCCATTAACCTATCTGCAAGACATTCAAGTTCTTTTCTGCAATGTTTCATATCTTCCAAAGGGCTTGATTCGGAAAAGCCGCAGTCACCCGTAAATTTTTTTCAACATCTCTTCCAGTTTCTCACTCATTACCCTTGCTCCGGTTTCTGAGCTTGTATGGCAGTGATAATGGAAATTGTCAGGAAGCCTGCTTTGATCTTCCATTATATACTCAACAAAATAGTTCACCACATCAATCCCTAAAAAGTGATCATCCCCAAGAAAATAATCGAGCATGAGCATATAAGGTGCTCCAAATTCGTTTATGATCCCAACAGCCTCGTCGTAAGTGCGGGCAATCTTTATATCATCCCAGAATTTGCTGTGATCAGGTTTTTTGCTGTAAGGATGTGTCCTTTTTGGTGTTCTTTTGTCATCAAGAAAAAGTTTGTAGGGCATAGTAATCTCCTCCTATAAAAACATATTCTATCATACTACACAACATTTAATTTTTTAAGAATTTTTTTGATTTCATCCCTCCTGTTAAAAAAACCACTTTTATATTATACTGATGTGATACGACCTATGTTGTCGTATTGAAAAAAATATGGTATAGTGTGAAAACTTTTTGCCGGAGGTTATTATGGCAAGCATTTACAGGATCATTTATGTTCATGAAGAAATTCTCCGTTTCGGGAAGGTGACAACAGCAAAGATCAGGGATAAGTTTGAGATAACATCAAGGCAGGTACAAAGGGATATCTACGAAATGAAGAATCAGATGGGTGCCCCTATTGAATATTGTGCCCAAAAGGGTGGTTATATCTATAAAAAACCCTGGAACATCTATGATTATGCTGAGAAAAAAGTTCTCCTTTTCTATCTTTTTGCTTCAAAAATTGCACAAAATCTTGATCTTTTGCCCGTCATGTCAAAAAAACTGCTGAGCGAAGTTGAAGATGTATATCTGAAAGATTATGGTGATGTTTTAAAAAGAATAAGTTACGAATTTTCTGACACAGAACCATTCAAGCCTGAAATAATCGGGAAAATAATTGATTCAATGCAGACAAAAACAGCTCTGGATATTGAGTATTCCAACGCTTACGGAGTTAACTCAAAGAGGACAGTGGAGCCGTGGCATCTGATGAATTATGGTGGTAAATGGTATATTCTTGCGTGGTGCAGAGAATCAAAGGAAATTCGTACATTCTATGTCTCAAGGATAGCTTCAATACTTGGAAAATTTGCCGACAGGGAGCCGT
>SLGQ01000081.1 GCA_007136595.1 Candidatus Sumerlaeota bacterium
TGGGAAAATTCTCTTTTCCATGAGTTTTCTGTCAAGATGAATTTCCATGTTACCGGTTCCTTTGAATTCTTCAAAGATAACTTCGTCCATACGGCTTCCTGTATCAACAAGTGCTGTAGCGATTATCGTGAGAGATCCGCCTTCTTCTATGTTTCTTGCCGCACCGAAAAATCTTTTCGGTTTATGAAGAGCATTGGCATCAACACCACCGGAAAGTATTTTTCCTGATGGAGGAACTATCGCATTGTAAGCTCTTGCAAGTCTTGTTATTGAGTCAAGAAGAATGACAACATCTTTGCCGAATTCCACCATTCTTTTTGCTTTTTCAAGAACCATCTCAGCAACCTGAACATGGCGTGTTGCAGGCTCATCAAATGTTGAGGCTATAACTTCAGCATCAACCGTTCTCATCATGTCTGTAACCTCCTCAGGTCTTTCATCTATGAGAAGAACTATGAGAAATATTTCAGGATGATTGTCGGTTATCGAGTGTGCTATATCCTGCAGAAGAACTGTTTTACCGGTTCTTGGTGGAGCAACTATGAGACCTCTCTGTCCCATACCTATCGGAACAAGAAGATCCATTATTCTTGTTGACATTACATTGCTTTTTGTTTCAAGGAATATCTTTTTCCTTGGGTAGAACGGTGTAAGGTTGTCAAAAAGAGGGGTGTGTCTGTTCTTTTCAGTATCGGTCTGCTCGAAAACTGCAGTGATCTTCTGAAGAGCGAAATACCTTTCACCATCTTTAGGACTTCTTATTTCACCCTTTATTGTCTGCCCTGTTCTTAATCCGCTTTTCTTTATCATTGATGGCGGCACATAAATATCGTCCGGTCCCGGCAGATAGTTATACTTGGGACTTCTTAAAAAACCAAACCCGTCAGGAAGTATCTGGAGAACTCCCTCTGCAAGAATAGTTTCGTTGTTTTCAACAAGTTTCTGCAAAATTTCATAAATGAGTTCCTGAGATCTCTTAGATGCTGCATCTTCCACCCCGAGACCATCCGCCATTTTAACAAGTTCTTCGTTCTTTTTGTTTTTAAGATCCTTTAAGTTCATGAATTCCTCCTAAATGATTGATAAATTTATTGAAAAATAAGGTGTTCACAAATAATCGGGTTTCCAGCCATATTTACCATTAGCTTTGCCGTTAAATATCAATTGCAGACAGGTCGCTTATTGAAGAAATCAGCGATTGGAACAAACTGCAAGAGAATTTAGTAATCAATTTATCCATTTTGTCAAATTATTTATTGTTTTTTGTCCTTTTATTTAGAGAAACAAGTACATCACAAATTACATTTTTTGCACAATCGGCAAATTTTATACTCAAACCTTCTTTAACTTCATCCGGGATTTTGATCATATCCTGACGATTTCCCTCCGGGATATAAACTGTTTTGATCCCCGATTTTTTTGCTGCCATCAATTTTGCATGAAGCCCTCCGACTTTAAGCACCTTCCCTCTTAAAGTAAGCTCTCCTGTCATTCCGATTCGGGGTTTTACAGCTTTACCTGTCATTACAGAAGCCACTGCGACCGCAATCGCAATGCCTGCAGAAGGACCATCTTTGGGAACCGCACCTTCCGGAAAATGGACATGGATAGTCTGCCTGTCCCAAATATCATTATCAATAGAAAGGGTGTCACCTGCTATTGATCTTATAAAACTGACAGCTATCTCAACAGATTCCTGCATAATATCACCAATACTGCCGGTAGTTTTCACATTCCCTTTTCCAGGATATTTTATAGCTTCCATCTGAAGGATCGATCCTCCGTAAGGAGTCCAGGCAAGACCATTTACAATTCCGATACCGCTTTCATTTGTTTCTGTCTCTTTTGAATATTTTTCAGGTCCCAGAAATTTTGAAATGTTTTTTTCTGATACAACTGTTCCTTCTGTTCCTCTTTTTTTACCGGAGAGCTTTTTCAATGCGGTTTTTCTGCAAATTGAAGCTATCATTCTTTCAAGCTCCCTCACCCCGGACTCAGATGTATAGCTGTCAATAAGTATGTTCAGTCCCTCTTTCGTGAATGTAATATCATTTTCTTTCAAACCGTTGGCAGATATCTGTTTAGAGAGAAGATATTTCAAGGCAATGTTTTTCTTTTCGTACCATGTATATCCTTCAATATCGATGATCTCCATCCTGTCTTTAAGGGCGGGAGGTATCGCATTCCGGTCATTTGCCGTAGCAATAAAAAGAACTTTACTGAGATCGAACTCAAGATCAATGTAGTGATCTACAAACGAGCTGTTCTGCTCAGGATCAAGGACTTCAAGGAGAGCCGATGCCGGATCACCATTGTAATCATGGCTCAATTTATCAATTTCATCAAGAAGAAAAAGCGGATCGGATGTTCCCGAACGATTAATGTTATGGATTATTTTTCCAGGCATGGCACCTACATAAGTTCTTCTGTGACCTCTAATTTCAGCTTCATCTTTTATTCCTCCGAGAGAAACTCTTATAAATCTCCTCCCTGTCGCCTTTGCAACTGAAGCTGCTATTGAAGTTTTCCCTACCCCCGGAGGACCGGCAAGGCAAATGATCGGGGCTTTCAAGTCACCTTTGAGCTTCAATACTGCAAGATATTCAAGTATCCTTTCTTTTACTTCTGTAAGACCGAAATGGTCGTCCTCAAGAATTTTTGCAGCCTTTTTAATATTTATATCAGAAGAGCCATAGTTTTTCCACGGAAGAGATAAAACAGTTTCAATGTATGTTCTTATCAATGAACTTTCACTGCTCATAGGAGGAAGAGAAGAGTACCGGTGCAATTCCTTTTCAAGAGCTTTTTTCACATTTAAAGGGGCATCCAACTGCTCTATCCTGACTTCAAGGTCCTGTTCTTCCGATTCAGTTCCGGTAAGTTCATTCCTTAGTGCATTTATCTGCTCATGTATGAAATATTCTTTCTGATGTTTTTCAAAACTTTCCTTAACTCTTGACTCAATTGTGTCTTCCAGATCTCTGAGTTCAAGCTGAAGTTTTATGAAAGAAGCTGTTTTTGTATACCTTTCTTTCAGATCCTCAGTTTCAAGGATTTCCTGAGCTTCGTCAGGCTTCATTTCAAAAAAACCGGCTGTTATGAGATCAAGAAACTTTTCATCATCTTTTATATTAAGAATATTAGAGAGAAAATCGGGAGGTATCCTTTTATCATAAAAAAATTCTTTTAAAGAAGACTCTATTATATTTCTAAGTTTAGAAATGGCACGACTTCTCTTATTTAAGGTGTTGAACTGTTTTACTTCAGCTTCGATATAACCCTCTTTGTTATATTGACTTTTACTTATAAAGACCCTTTTTTTACCTTCTAAAAAAACATGATAAACACCGTCAGGGCTGTCAACGACCTGAATTATGGAACAAATCGTTCCGACAGAATAAATGTTTTTTGAATCCGGTGTTTCTTCGTTGCTGTTTTTCTGCAAAACTACGGTGATTTCCCTTGTTACCGTTTTCATTGCAGCATCTATGGCTTTTTTAGAGATATCTCTGCCGGCTTTAAAAGTTGAGTTTGTGTTGGGAAACACCAGAATATCTTTAAACGGTACAAGGGGAAAAATATTTTTAGCTGATCTCATTTAAGCGTTAAGCTCCTTTGTTAGAACTTCCTGATTTTGATTTTGATTTGTTTTCCATCACCTTGACAGGCTCTTCACCGGAGATGATGACTCCGGGAGTAATTATGATCTCTTTAATTTTTTCTTTTTCATCGGGAATGGTGTACATGATATCAAGAAGAGAATCTTCCATTATCCTTCTCAAACCTCTTGCACCGGTCTTGGTTTTTATTGCTTTCTTCACAATTTCCCCAAGAGCTTCTTCTCTAAAGGAAAGGTCAACATCTTCTATCTTGAAAAGCTCTTTGTATTGTGTGGTCAAAGCATCTTCCGGCTCGATGAGTATCCTCAGAAAATCATCTTCCGAAAGTTCATCAAGGTATGCGGCAACGGGAAATCTGCCGATAAACTCAGGGATAAGACCAAACTTAAGAAGATCTTCCGGTTGAATTTCCGATAAAATGCTTTTTAATTTTTCTTCTTTGATATCCCCGCCCGATCCGAAACCGAGTTTCCGCTTTCCTATCCTTCTTGATATTATTTTATCAACGCCTTCAAATGCACCTCCAACAATGAAAAGTATGTTGGAAGTATCAAGTTTAAGGTATTCCTGGTGAGGATGTTTTCTGCCACCGGTAGGCGGAATATTTGCAACAGTCCCCTCTATTATCTTTAAAAGAGCCTGCTGAACACCTTCTCCGCTCACATCTCTCGTTATTGAAGGGTTGTCACCCTTTCTTGCTATTTTATCAATTTCATCAATGTAAATTATCCCTTTTGCCGCTCTGTCAATATCGTAATCAACGACCTGAAGAAGATTGAGAAGAATATTTTCAACATCTTCACCCACATATCCAGCTTCAGTCAAAGCAGTTGCATCTGCCATTGCAAAAGGAACCTTTAAAAGTTTGGCAAGAGTTTTTGCAAGAAGCGTTTTTCCACTTCCCGTCGGACCGACAAGAAGAATGTTGCTTTTCTGAATGATACTGCTCTCTTTTCTTTTTGAATTGATCCTTTTATAGTGGTTATAAACGGCAACGGAAAGAACTTTTTTTGCATATTCCTGCCCTATTACAAAACGGTCAAGGTTCTTCTTGATCTGAAGCGGGGTCATAGGCTCTTCAGAACCATTAATATTATCAGCAAAATCCGACTCGTCTTCACTCAGAATATCACTGCAAAGCACAACACACTCATTACAAATGTAGGCTCCTCTTCCATATATGATGCGATCAACTTCAACCTGTGTTTTGCCGCAAAAAGAACATTTGATAATGCTGTTTTTGTCCTTTGAAACCATTTTATCCCTCTTTTCTTCTGACAACACTGTCAATTATGCCGTAATCGGAGGCTTCCTCAGCTGACATAAAAAAATCTCTTTCCATATCCCTTTTAAGTGCCTTTTTATCTTTTCCTGTATGATCTATCAAAATATCTGTCAACTTTTCTTTAAGATAAAGTATTTCTTTTGCATGTATTTCTATGTCTGTGGCCTGTCCCCTGTATCCCCCCATAGGCTGATGTATCATTATTCTAGAATTGGGGAGAGAAAACCTTTTTCCTTTTGTACCTGCTGCAAGAAGAACCGCTCCCATACTTGCAGCCTGTCCCACACAGATCGTCACAACATCAGGTTTCACATACTGCATCGTGTCATATATCGCCAATCCTGCTGAAACTGATCCACCGGGACTGTTTATATACATCTGGATATCCTGCTCTGTATCCTGTGCCTCTAAAAACAGTAACTCGGCAACAACCAGATTTGCAATGTCATCATCAATGGGACCACCGATAAAAACGATTCTGTCTTTCAACAACCTTGAATATATGTCGTAAGCTCTTTCACCGCCGCCTTCTTTTTCAACAACGACCGGGATCAATGCCCCGAGAGGACCGGTATTACTCATTTATGACTCCTTTTTTTCAACTTCCTTCTCTATAAATTTCATCTTTTCTACAATTTTGTCAAGAACTTTCCCTTCTTTTATCTCCATTTTCTTATTAGAAAGACCTTCTTCTCCATAATAGTTGCGGAGTTGCGGAGCATATTCAGGAGGAAGCCCATATCTGGCAGCTTCCTGTGCTAAAACAGCATCCAGCTCTTTTTCAGTAACATCTATCGACAATTTTTCTGAAAGAGTACTCATTATAATATATTTTTTTGTTATCCAATGAGCATCTTTTTCAATTGTTTCAAGTTCTTCAGAAGGGATTTCTTCTACATTGTTTTTCTTTTTATAATCATTGATCCTTCCTTCCGTTTCACTTTTCAGTATTGTCGGAGGTATGGGGAAATCGTGATTTTTGACATATGTATCACATGCAACATATTTTTTGTTCTGATTATTTACATTTTCAAGATACTGCTTTATCTGTTTTTCAAGTTCCTGTTTCAACTCATCAAGTGTGTCGGGATAACCTTCTTTTCCTTTCAGGAACTCATCGTTCAATTCAGGCTCACCTTTAAATTTTTCAATTTTTTTAACTTCAAAGTTAAAGTTGACAGTTTTACCTGCAAGCTCTTTAGCATTGTAATCTTCAGGAAAGTTTACCGGAGCATCAAATTTTTCACCAACTTTTTTACCTGTCAACGCTTTTTCAAAATCAGGAAGAAATTTTCCGCTCCCTATGATAACAGAAACATCATTACCTTGTGTCCCTTCAACGGGTTCGCCATCCATAGTTCCACTGAAATCAACTTTAAGCTGATCTTTTTCTTCTGAAACTGAATCACTTTCTTCACTATACTCAACAAATCTTTCCTTTATCGCCTTGAGTTCCATTTCCACCATTTTTTCTTCGAACTTCACAGGGGTATACTCAGCTTCAAACTCTTTGAGCTCAACATCTATGTTTGGAAATATTTCAACACGGTATTTAAAACCGAAAGGCTCACCCTCTTTTATGTCACCTTTTTCAAAAATATCGGGCTGAGAGGCAAACCTGAAGTTCTCTTTTGTTATTGTGTCCCTGAATCCGGTTGAAATAAAATATTTTTCAGCTTCCTCTTTAACACTTTTTCCATAAAACTGTTTCACAACATTTATAGGAACTTTTCCTTTCCTGAAACCTTTGATACTTACAGTTTTTGAAAGATGGGACAAAGATTCAGACAGGTTTTCATTAACTTCCTGAGCACTGAATGTAATTTCGATTTCTTTTTCTACATCACTGAGATGATTAACATTGTAATCCATTGTTACCTCGCGAATTTTACCGGTTTACTCTCTGATTTTATAAAAACATGGTGCGAGAAGGGGGACTCGAACCCCCACGGTTTCCCGCTAGATCCTAAGTCTAGTGCGTCTGCCAATTCCGCCACTCTCGCTAAAATCACCATTCTAAAACTATTAAGATTAACATTAAAATGAAACGAACGCCCTCTTAAAAATGGTAGGCCCTGAAGGATTCGAACCTTCGACCCACTGATTAAGAGTCAGTTGCTCTACCAACTGAGCTAAGAGCCCACCAAAAAAATGGGGTGGGTAATGGGACTCGAACCCACAACGCCCGGAACCACAATCCGGTGCTCTACCATTGAACTATACCCACCGCACGATCAA
>SLGQ01000124.1 GCA_007136595.1 Candidatus Sumerlaeota bacterium
GAAAACATAAAAGTTTTCACCGATACGGCTGTTTATAAGCTGAGAAAGGTGGTAAGGTTTGAGATGAACCATTTTTGCAAGATCAGGGAGGGTAAGGTTGCTGTCTGTGAAAGGTTTTTCTTCTTCCATTATCTTTTTAAGAAGCTTCAGGCTGTTGTCGGCAATATCATCGGGCAGTTTGTTCTTCTTATATTTTTCATCAGTCTCTTCTTCATCCATATCTTCTTCAAGAACCAGATCCTCTGTTGAAACCGTACACTTCAGAAAAGATGGATCTCTTAAAGCAAAAAAGGCGGAAACAAAAAGAAAACCCCCGAAATAATAAAGAAAAGAGTAAGGAATATCGGGTCTGACAAACGAAGGACCCGTTATATACCAGTAAAACTTATAAATGAGATAGAGCGCCAGCCCGATACAATAAAAAGAAAGGAGGTAAAGTTTCAGGATTTTTCCTGTATCTATCGTTGAATAAAATGCCGTAACGGTTTTTTTATATTTTGCTACAAGAAAAATTGGAGCAAGAGAATAAACAGCAAAAAAGAACATTTTTGCAAACAACATAAAATGTGGATAAAACTCAAGATATGCTATACCTTTCACATAGTGTTCATACAGAAAGATCTTCGTGGCACCGGTTTTAAGAAAAAACGGTATCATAAGAAGAAAATGGGCGGTAAAAGGGAGAAAATGTAAAAAGTGATCCGGTTTGATTTTTGTATTATAGCCTGTCACGAGAGAAAAAGTGAAGTATATCAAAGGACCGTAAAGAAATATTATCGACCTTGACCACCCTATCCAGTGAGGATTAGTGCGATAGCCTCTTGTCACCATAAAAACGGCAAAAGCTGTTTCTATTGCAAAAAGAATGAGCATTACAGCAAGCGGATTAAAAGCCGGAGCTTTATCTTTTCCAAAAAGAAGCAGTGCCGCCATAATAATAGCAACACCAATAAGCCCTGAAAAAATAAAGGGAGTTAAAACAGTCATATAAACCCGCAAAATAAATTTACTCAGTTATATTATCATAAAAATTTAAAATGTAAACGATATCAGAGGCTGATGTTCATTTAAAACTTTTCAAGTTTTCTCCGGTTCAGGAACAAGTTTTTTCACAGTTTTATTTTTTCATAACACATCTGACATAACCTAAAGCCGTAAAATCGATAATTTCAACAGCTCCAGTAGTGAAATTCACACATAAGGCGACGGGCTCTTCTTCAATAGTGGGGGTCGAAGACCAAAACGAACCAGTATCTCCGAACACATTCAAATCTCCCGAACATCCAGTGACACAAGCATCTGTCCAGTCGCCATCAGCCAACTTGTCCGGATCTTCTTTTGCTTCACACCAGGGATCCTGCCCATCAGGCTGTGGGTATTCTGTCTGCGGACAGTTTTGGATAAGTGTTCTAAGTTTCTGTATCTTAGGCAATCTACCTCCCAAACCTTCACAATACGAATTTGCATTATTCAAATTCATAGCATTAGATGCCTTATCAGACCAGCAAAGTCCTGCATGATAATGAGGGTATTTATCCGTACAATCTTCAGGGTTAAACATATCTCCTGTATTCCCTGTATCTCCTGTATCTCCTGTATTCCCTGTGTCTCCAACATCATCTTTTGTTCCACCACCACACGAAACCACCATAAACACTGATAATAAAAGCATTGTAATTAAAATCTTTTTCATTAAAACCTCCTGAAACTTCCCTCTTAATCTCTTCTAATGCAGCGGACAAAGTGTTGACTGCTTCTTGAATCAGAGAACATGGTTGCATCACCAAATTTTACAAGCCAGTTGTCTATAGCTGTCATCTTTGATGTTGTCCATAAAGACTCTATATCTCCAAGTTTAGAATAACGACCGTCGTCTCTATTTGGACAACTTTCCCCAAGAGTCTTTGACTCATCACCGCAGTAACAGTCACATGTTTCCGAAGAGCACCACCAGCCCCACTCATAACAATGACCACATTCAGAGTAACGACATCCAAAAGATGCCCCACCTTTCAGACAGTCATCCGTTAAACCGCAGGGTCCTCCTGTTTCTGTGTTATAGCAATTTTTTATTAGCGTTCTCAGTTCCGATATTGAAGGTAAAAACCAGTAGCTGCTTCCTTTTTCATCAAGATTTTCACAGTAACTGACGGCATCACTATAATTCATTGCGTTTTCAGAAAGTTCTGACCACTTTTCAAGCAAATCATTTTCAGCACAGACATTATTGTAAAGTGTGTATTCATCATCGCAACGATACTTACATTCAGTTGTTGTCGGTTCACTGTCGTAGCTTCCTGCTGTGGAAGGTTCCCATTTTGAACCGTTCCATGTCTGAGATATTTCATCAACAGTGTTCCAGAATGCATTTTCCGGAAGTCCTTCACATTTCTGCCCTCCCTTTACTTCCCCGATATCCGACCTTGTGCAACGGACAGACAACAAGTTTTCTTTATTGTATCTTGATAAAGACCCAAGATAAAAATGCACGCTCCATGCAAAATCATCAGATCCCGAATATGTTTTCGATGACCAGAATATTCCCCTTTCCCATAACTTAGAGTATTCATTTTCATTTACCAACCCACACCGGACACATGATTTCGTATCGTCTATTTTATCGAAATGATCTGTCAAACCGCATTCTCCACCTGTTTCATTACCTGGACAGTTCTGGATCAATGATCTCAATTCCGATATAAGTGGAAGCCTCCAGTCACTTTTTCCATTTTCTTCAAGGTTTTCACAATAGTTAACAGCATCTTCCCAATTCATTTTGTCAACTGCCCTTTTTGACCATTTTCCAACAAGTTCAGGCTCTATGCAACTATTATCATAACCGACAAAACCTTCTTTACATTTAAAACGGCATTCCTTGTCACTTGGGGTTTCATTAAAAACCCCCATTTCTGAAGGAGTCCATGATGTTCCATCCCAAGTTTGGGTAATTTTATCAACACTGTTCCACTTGCCTGATCCCGGAAGATTCCTGCATGGCTGACCTTCCCTTATATCTCCCACATCATTCCGCACACATCTTACGAGGGCACACTCTTCTTCTTCATAAGCCCTAGTAAAATATGCCTTATCAAAATCTATAATTATTGCAGGGTTTCCAACAACGCTGGTATTTAATGTGGAAGTCCAGAATCCCCCTCCTTCCCCCGATTTGCTGTATGTTCCATCTGCAGAATAAGCACATCCTCTACAGTATTCGTAATAAAAATAATCCGTTAGAGAGCACTCTCCGTCTATTTCAGAATCCGGACAATTTTTTATAACGGTTCTAAGTTCAGAGATGTTGGGCAATCTCCAGTCTTTATATCCGCTTTCTTCAAGGTTTTCACAGTAAGTTGCGGCATCTTTAAATCTCATTGAATCGGGAGAATAATTTGACCATTTATAAATTCCTCCTGTTATCAGATCTTTTGTTTCTTCAACATTTTTTTCTTCTTTTTGTATAGGCAGTGCCAGTGCCGGATATTCAATATTTGTTTTGACACAACGGGTATAACAATATCCGTGCTCCCGGTAATTATAATACTTGATATTTAAATCGTTGAAATCAAACATGGCAAAATATTTTTCATCTGTAGGCGACCTGAAAACCAGTTGTTTTGGAGGTCCACAGTGAGACCATTTATACGAAGAAGAACAGAGAAAGCCTCTATCTCCCAATTTGGAATATCTACCGTCAATTGCATACCTGCACTCAATACTATCTTCTTCAGGCACATTTATTAAAAGTGTTTGAAGCTGCTCAATGGTTGGAACTTCCCAGTCATCATATCCACCCTGAGAAAGAGTACTGCAATATTCTTCAGCATTCACATTTATGGACTCACTCCGTTTAGACCACAAAAAACCCGTCTCAGAATCATAATACATATTTTCGTCAACATCTGTGTCAGGATCAGCATCCGTTTCAAAATCTGAATATGAATCAGCATCTGTATCAGCACCTGAATCAGCTTTACCACACGAAATAAACCCTGCAATCAAAAGAAATAGAGCCAAAAAAACTATCTTTTTCATTAAAACCTCCTGTCAAATGTGCAAAAACACTCCATACTGTATCTATAGTAACACTATTCGACCAATTTTATTATTTTGTGGTTTAATTTCAGAAAAATGTTTCCGCAATACTATCTTAAAAAGAGGGGAATCATAAATGCATTGCCTCTTCTATTCCAGGGAATGTTATCTTCAACTCACTGAAACAAACTAAGATTATCAGATCACAAGTACAGAACAACCTTTCTTTTTACGGATAGGAGAAGGCTCATCCACATCAGGCTCTTCATCTAATGGTTCATCAACGAATTCATCAGGTTCTTCAAATTCATCCGGCTCTTCTTCAACAAACTCTTCATCAGGCTCTTCAACATACTGCTCAACACTGATGTTTAAAACAGTTTGTCCGAAAGCTCCGTTCTTTGCAATGTATGTCAGAACAATGGTTTCCGTGTTGTTGTAATCTTCAAAAAATTTATCAAGATACTTCCCTTGTGCAATGTTTATTCCACCTCTTTCCCACACGAGAGAAAGATAATCTTCACTGTTATTCACTGTTGCAGTTAAATTCTGATTGCTCAATATGTGAGATACATGCTCAATATCAGGAAAGGGGGGATCAACACTGTCAGGTGAAATTGAAACTGTCAACTCGTTCTTATCAAACAATTTATACAGGAACTCATCACCTTTCGATCCTGCTTCAACCTCACCTTTCACTACGATTATCATGGTTTTGAGATCTTTTGAAAGTCCAGTCTGAGATATTTTAAAATCTTCGTCATTAAGTTTGTACCCTTTTCTTGATGCCGGCATTAAGAATCTCAGTGTTACAGGTTCTTTTGTAGGAAGATAGTTGATTATTTCAGCATTTACAGTTTCTGTCAGATTGTCTCCCCCTATAAATATCGACTTTTCATTTCCAATAATTGATGTCCACTTATATGTCACCCACATATTTCCGGCAGGAATTGATTGAAATCCAGGATTTGCAATATCACCCGGAAGACAGTTGACACCTCTGTCACATTTATAGTTGTAGCTGACATCTCCATCAGGAGTTATTTCAACTTTTCTGAAACCCCAATAAGCTTCACCGCCTGTTGCCGCAGTTGTTGTCATTATGAATTTCATGTCGCCTGTTGCGAATACCCCGCTCTCATCAACAAGTTCCTCTCCTTTTTCAAACCAGTATATTCTGTCTCTGTGAGTGTGTCCTGAAAAATAATAGGGAGCCGGTATCTGCCGAGTCATATAAGATGCAAGTGTCAGTCCTGTATTGCTTTTCTGGGTTTCATTGAAAATCAGATCTGTCGGATCGCTGTCCCATGCTGTTGTTTCAATATTCCATTCCTGCGAGTCAAGTACACCGATTATTGAGTCTCTGGGGAACTGCTTCATAGGATGATATTTTCCTGTTGCTCCTTGACCAAGAGGCATCATATGTGCAAAAAGACCAAACACATCATACTGATCTATCATTTTCTCTATCCAGTCAAGAGAATCTTTTGTTTGAAAACCTCCCCAGTTGCTGACAGGAGGAGCAGCATTATCCCCGATACCTAAAGGCTTTCCTGAAGCTCTTCTTTGAGGAGTTCCATCGTAAGTATTAAGCATAAGGAAGGCGTGACCGTTAAAAGAAAATGCATAATAAAGAGGTCCGAAAAACCTTGTCCAGTATTCAAGTCCATCGTACTCCAAAGGAGAAGAAAGATCGTTCTGGTCAGTAAATTTTGCATAACCGTCATGGTTGCCGGGAACAGGAAAAAACGGTATTTCAAAGTGAGTGACAAGAGAAAGAATATCTTCGTATTCTCTTTGATAGTTGATGCCGAAAACTATGTCTCCTAAAGCTGTAACAAAATGTGTGTCACCCGAATTCATTTGAGATATAGTTGCCTTTATAATTCCTTCCTGCCTTGAAAAATCAAGCAGCGAATCACTTTTATAAGGGTAATCTCCAGGATTATAATTCAGTGATC
Organism: Candidatus Sumerlaeota bacterium; assembly: GCA_007136595.1. Taxonomy (GTDB): domain Bacteria; phylum UBP6; class UBA1177; order UBA1177; family UBA1177; genus SLGQ01. The sequence continues at coordinate 5,997 of SLGQ01000124.1, forward strand.
CCGCTCTTTTTGACTGAAAATCTTCAATCTGTGGATCCGCCCACACATAAAATACTGTGTTTAGCGAGGGCTCAGGAAAAAAGACCGAATGCCATGATATAAAAGGTTCCGGTTTGTCTTTGAATGAAATGGTAAGATCATATCTTGCAGAAGGTAAAGTCACAGGGACTTCGCATTTAATACGGTAGAGATCGATACCTTTCTTTTTGATGGAAACGGGATGAACTTCCGTAAATACTTTTTTAAATCCGCCGACTACCCTTGTTATTTTAATTGAACTTATCTGCGGTTCGCTTTCATGCCTTAAAATAATTGACAGTTCTCTCTCATTTTCAGTCACCATTGCAGGAAAACCGAAAACAGGATATAAAATATCGTTTATAAAAGGTCTTAAGATAGCTTTTGTCTGGATCTGTATTTGATAATCTTCTATTTCAGACCTGTTTTGAGGATATCCATGAATGGAAAGGAACGAGTCTGAGTGAGCCGGCAAACCGAACAATAACAACACGATCAAAATTGCAAACTTCTTAACTCCAACCATAATTCAGCCTCACAATTAACACAACACTAACCGAATTTTAACTTTTTTCCATTTTAAGTCAAACCAAAACTGAACCGGCTCATGTTTTTTAAAATGTTAGAAACCCGATCAAAAATTATTTCAGGTATTGCAATAAAAATGTTTTCATGTAATATTAGACTGGTGTGTCATTTTGTTGTGGTGTGATTATGAAAATTTATTACTTGTTCGCTCTGATCGCTGTTGTAATCTTTTTTTCGTGTGAAAGAACTCTTTTTGATGAGTTTCCTGACAAATCTTCCTATGATGATGATAATGATTTGCAGGACGCGGATCATGACTCTCCGGCAACTGTGGATGAAGAAGATGAAATCCCTGATGAAACTCCCGATGAAATTTTGCCTGATCCTGTTTTTGATATCCTTTTTACCAAAGGTGATCATGGGGACATAGAAATTTCTTTTTCATTGAACTGGCATTATCTGGAAACGGGTGATGTCACTGTTGAATACTATGGAGCCTGTAATGATGAAGATTTTGAAGAAGTTCTTTA
>SLGQ01000137.1 GCA_007136595.1 Candidatus Sumerlaeota bacterium
ATTTAAAAGTGTTTTCACCCGCAGCAAATTTTTCCGGAAAAAGTGATATGAGGGAAGGTATTTTTTCATTTCCAAGCGAACTTAAAACTGTCTCTATCTGGTAGTCTTCCATTTTACGGTCAAACACAATGGATGACCCTTCGATCTTTATTTTATAGGGCGGGGAACAGGAAAGATCACTTTTTTTTTCAATACCTATTTTACCAAGCTGCTCAAGGGGGTCCATCCCTTCAAGTTCAATTTCATTATAAAAAAGTATAAGTCCGACAATATGCTCACATATACCCGGACATCCATGATCGCAGTTTTTATGTTCCAGATGCCCCGACTTATTGTTTGCAGTCACTCTTATCTTATTTCCCGGAGAAGTCTTCAAAACCCCTTCGATTTCAACAAGAGATCCCTCTTTTTCTTTTACTGAAGTTATTACAAAAGATTTTGCACGGTAAATTGCACTTCCGTCAAGAAACCTGTCACTGCTGACGATCTGGGTTAGCGGTATGGTTTTTCTGGACATTTTTAAAAATTTGAAACTTCATAGCCGGAGGGAACCGTGACATTGAATATTTTTTTGTCGAGAGAGGGATTATTTTTAATATTTTTAAATTTGAACTGGTTGATGTTCCTGAGTTGATCAATGATTATCACGCTCGATATTTCATCATTTACAGATGTAAGAAAGATATATCTTAAATTGGCAATCGGCTGTTTAGGAGTCAATTTGAAAAGTTTCGCCCCTTTTTCGATCTCAATTCCGGTTTTTCTCGCCATTTCAATGGAACCTGTTGAGTCTTCTATTTCAAAAGTTTTCCGCACTTCATCAAGCCCTTTTAAAAAAGCAAGATATTCTCCCGCTTCCCCTGCTGATTTTTTATTCAGAACATTTTTTTTAGAGTGATAGATAAATGTTGTCGTTTCTCCATTGACAAAAGTCTGCTCGATCAATTTTCCTTCCGAATATGTATCCATCTTTATGAGATCGGGTGCCATGTAAAATATTTTGCCGCTATCTGTAGTTTTATTACCTGTTATTCTCTGTGTGAAAACTCTGTCAAAATCGGCTGTAAATGTTTTTATTCCGTTGTATCTGCTTAAAAGTTTCTCAGCAGGTTTTTCATTTGCACTTAACATTAAAGTTAGAAAAAGTGTTGAAACGGCAATTAAGATAAGTTTCCTCATAAGGCTGACTCCCGGCTGGATCATTTATAAATTTTAACAATATTTCCATTGATAAGGTTAAACTCAACAAACCTTCTTGTCAAAGGTGAAAACATCAGTATCCTTCCATTTGAAGGAGAAACCATCTGTTCCATTATATCATTTGACGAAAAACCGGTGAACGGTATTCCCGGTCTGATCCTCAAAAATATCGAAAACTCCTTTTCTGTCTCAATTTCATCCGTTTCTCTCTGTATCCAAACCGAGACGAACTGATCTGAGAAAGAAGGAGAGGCATCTGAAACATTTTTCTCATCAGCCTGATATTCCGCTGCTCTTCCTGCAAATCTGTTCCCGGCTTTACTGTCAATGGTGGCAGAATACATATTTCCGGGGAAAATGGAGTAATCGAGGTTTTCTCCGTAACAATTCAATATCTGGTCATCGTACTTTCCGGCTGAAACATCAAGAATACCTGAATTCTGAATGCCATCTATCTTGAGTACAGCATTTTCACTCCACGGTATCATACACTTTGAAGAGGTTTGTTTCCCCCTTAAAACTATTTTATCAACACCGGGCTCTATGCCGATTTGATTAAAGTCTGCATTGTAATCAAGAAAAAGACTGTTTTCATCATCATAAAAACCTGTAACTGAGTTTGAGCCTAAAATAGCTCCTTCGTAAGAAAATCTATAAAACACAGAGTGGAACAACCCCCTTGCAGCAACAATTTTTACAATATCGGGGCTATTGGAACTATCTGTTTCCCCATGCGGAGGGAAAGTTCTGTATTTGTTGGCAATATAAGGTCTAAGCTCCCTGAAGTGATCAGGAACATCCCCTTTATGGTCTTCGTCAAAATGGTTCACCATCCAGCTTTCAGTTGCAAGATCATAGGCAACCACTCTTCCGGTCAAGGATGCTATCCAGATTATGTCTCCTTCTGATGCGTCAAGGACAAGCTCTTCAAACTCTTCATCATAAACAAACTCTTCTTCCGTGTCATCGTCATCAAAATCCTCATCGGTCATATCATCAGATTCTTCATGATCATTGTCTTTATCGGATTCATCATCATCATCATAAATGTTATCCGGCAAACCGTGGAATTCATCAAAGCTGTCGTTGGCACCGGCAGGCTCTATTTTGAATGTTTCCTCGTCAGGCATCTCTTCTTCGTCGGGCAATTCAGATGGAATTCTATCTTCTGAGTAAAGCATAACCTTTTTAAACATATCTTCCTGAGAAAACTTCCTGTATTTAAAGCTTTCATCATATTTCACTCCGGAAACGGAAACTATTGAAAAGTCAGAAGGAAGTGCAAGGGTTTTGACGACTTCCAGTTTTCTGTCAAGAACATCTATCCGGTCACCGTCAAATATGATCACCCGTCCATCGCTTAAAAGGTTGAATCCTCTGTGTCTGGGAAAAGCAAGATCATACCCGGAGGCAACCAGTTCAAAGGAAAGTTCTTCCAACTCCAGTTTATAAAGATCTCCTGCCGCCTGATCGAACAGGTAGCAATCTTTACCTCTGCATTTCATATCGGACGGAAAAAAAGGAAGCTCGATCTCTTCGACATCTCCATCCAGAGGGATGTAGGATAGAAAAAATTTTCCGAAATATGATCCGGTTACAATAAAGCCCTCTTTTTGATAAGAAGAAACCTGGTACGGATTGTAATCCAGAAATATACTGCTGTCAAAAGATGGATCGTGCTCAAAATCAGTTCCGAGCTTTCTTAAGGCAAGTCTTCCTCTGTGATCCGGGAGTTCCGAGTCTTTGTAGTCTTTAGCTTCATGAGATTTTTCATATTTTACAAATCCGGAAACTCCGACACCTATAAATATTTCTCCTTCAATTTCGATCTGATCAATGGAAACCGGTCTGCCCCCGACATATATTCCCCTTTTTTTATCGTTCTTATCTCTGAAATCTTTATCAATTTTTGAAGCACAGCCACTTATTTTCTTTATTCTTGCACCGTATTTCGAGGTGTCATCAGCAACAAAACCCATATACGATATTGAGCCGCTGGAACATTTGACCCCTCTCTGTATTGAAAATGCTACAGGTTTATCAAAGAGGTATCTTTCCGTAGAAGAACGGCAACTTGAAAAGAAAAGGGCAAAAATAAATAAAGTGAAAATTAAATAGTTACGATTCATCTTATCTCCCCTTTCAATTCATAAAGTCGGGGGGTTGATACATCAATGTCATACATTTTTATTCTATCATTAATAAAGCAGGAGACAAAAAGTGTTCCCTTGTTTTTTTCACTACTTGAAAAATGTAGTTGGTATGGGCTGCAAGTTTTGTCATAAACTATCTCGTCTATCACTTTTTTCTGTATTGAATCAACAATGAAAACTGTCCTTTCATTATCAGAAGCAATAAAAATAATATCTCCTTTCACTTCATCTTCCCCTTCACCATTGGAGTAAGGCATTACTGCTATTTCACCTATACGACCCCTCAAAGGAACAGTGAAAAGAACATCCGTTTTCACTCCGCCATCATTTGTTACTGCAAAATTCACAAGTTGGGGAGCCGTATCTGCAGTCGTACTTCTTGAGCTGTTCCTGAAAGATGCGTATATCGACAACCCGTCAGGCGATTTCTGAAGAGATCTGACATCATACCCGTCATGAGGCATTCCAAAAGTTGTTTCAGCTACATCAATAATAAGCCTGCTGATCGTTTCTATTGTATCAATTATTGAAAGAGTTCCCGATTCTCTGTGGGAAGCAACAAAATAACCTGAGTTTTCGTCATAAATAAGGGCGGTCACACCTTTTCTTAAACTGTAGGTGTCTGTTTTTTCCCATTCTTTCAGGTCTATTACAGCTAACCCCCCGCTCATGATATGAGTAACAAAAAGTCTTTTACCATCAGGTGTAATATTGACGGCATTAGGCTCTTTTTCTGTTTTAAGCACCTTTGAGGTATAGCCGTCTGTAGGGTCAATGAAGTCAAATTTATATCCTGAGTCTGTTTTGATCATTCTGTATCTCGTTACTCCCTGCATATCTCTTGAAGTGACATAAACCTCAGTTTCATCCTCATTTACACTCATCTTTCCGGCAATTGAAGGAACAAGTATGGAATCTTTAAAATCAGTTGTTCCATCATCTTTTATCTCAACAACTAAAAGTCTTCCATAATCATATTCCCGGTTCATGTTGCTGCTTAGAAAAATGAAATGTGATCCGTCTTTCATTGCATACATGTCCGTTACTCTGTTTACAACAAAGTTGGGAGGGATCGCTTTTTTCGTTTCCTGTTCACACCCGGAAAAAAGGATCAAAAAAGTTATTGCTGTCAGGATATATTTTTTCATTGTTTTTTTCCATCTTTAGTTTCAGGTTTCTTTTTATCGGAACTCCCTTCTCTTATCATTTTTCTGAGCTGTTTCATTTGAGCTCCGAAGTTGGGCTTGGGATAGAGTGCTGTCATGGCATCAAGAACTTTTGATGCCACCTCAACCTGTCCGAGATAAAAAAGTGAGAAAGCTGTTCTCAAATATGATGCCTCCTGTTTTTGACAACCGGGAAAGTCCGATTCTATCCTTCCAAAATAATCAATTGCGCGACTGTATGATTTCTCAAGATAATATGTTTCTCCGATCCAGTAAGTGACATCACATCTTCTTGATTCAGGAAACTTCTGTGAATATATCTGCCAACCTCTTCTGGCTATGACAGGATCACTCCCTTCTCTTGTTATCTCTACAAGTTGTTTGTAGCTCCTTGCCTGATCATCGGGGAGTTTTACAACACCGTTAGGGGTGATAGTAAGATTTTCAACAGGTCTGAGTTCATCAAGCTGGAGAAGCATATTTTCTCTGAACCTCATATTTTCTTCTTTAAGCTGGGCTATTTCAGCTTCAAGCTTTTTTATCTGCCCTTGTACCGCCCCGCCTTTCTGTGCAGTAATATCAACATTATCTATACGGTTATTTATTTCTCTGATAGTACCTTTAAGCTCATCCAAAGTGCTGAAGGAGAGTTTGATCCTGTTTTCCTGAGCTTTTTTGTCTATCTGCAAGGTTTTTTCAATCTCATCCAGCCTCTGGTTTATCATTTCTATCTCAGATTTTGCTTTTTCTGCAAGTGCCCTGAACCTCGCATTGTGTTCCGCTCTCAAAGTTTCAGTTGCGATTTCCACATCAGATCTTAATGCAATACATGAACTCATAATGACCAATAAAGCCGGCACAAAAAAAACTTTTAAGAACCATTTTTTTTTCAAATTCATAAATTTCCCCTTATGAAGAGCAAAAACCCTTCACATACTAACCATAAAAGAGCCGAGAATCAAATTTTTCAGATATTACTCAACACCGACAAGAGCTTTAATGTATTGCTCCCTCTCCCATGCTTTGGGATCAGCTATGTTTTTCTGGTTGAGTTTTCCTTTAAACTGATCTATCGACTCAAATCCTTTGCTTTCCATCCATCCTGCAATTTCCTGATTCATTGCAGTTATGTAATCAATGCCGTTTTTATACAGAGAACTCACCACCTGAACAGCATCTGCACCGGCAAGAATGAGTTTGACAGCATCTCTACCATCTTTGACTCCTCTGCTTCCGGCAATATCAACATCAGTTTTGCTTGATATAATGCTTACCCAGCGGACAGCTTCCGTTATATCTTTTCTGGAAGATCTGATATAACCCGGGACAAGCTCCATTTTATCTATATCAATATCAACCTGATAAAATCTGTTGAACAGCACAACTCCTTTTGCTCCGTAGTTTTCAATGAGTTTAACCATTCTTGCGATGTTTGTGTAGTTCTGTCCCATTTTTACAGAAACAGGAATGGAAACATTCTCTTTTACTGCTCTGAATGTAGAAAGATAGTCGTCAGTTATGTCATTTGCAGATGTTTCGACATTATGAACAATATGACTTATGTTAAGCTCTATTGCATCTGCACCTGCATTTTCAATTTTTTTAGCAAACTCTATCCAATACTCCTTTGAAATACAGTTTATACTTGCAATGACAGGTATTGTCAGCTCACTCTTTGCATTTTTTATAAGTTTAAGATAATCTTCAGGTCCGTAATTCATGCTCATTTGCGAAATATATTCCATTGCTTCAGGATGAAATGAAGTATAGATACCCTGAGTTGCCGACCTTACTTTTTCTTCGATTATCTGCTCTTCGAAAAGTGACTTCAAAACCACGGCTCCTGCACCTGCCTTTTCGATCAGCCTAAGATTTTCAATCGAGTTGCTGAGACTGCACGAACCGACTATCAAAGGGCTTTTAAGGTCAAAACCGAGATAGGTTGTTTTTAAACTGGTCATCTTTCTCTCCTCTATTTTACTGTTATAATTATGATACGCTTTCCCTCAATATTTCAACACCTTTTTTCATCCTTTTTATTGAATCCTCTTTGCCTATTATAGCAGCTATGTCGGTTCCGCCGCCGGGGGTTGTTTCTTTACCGCTCAAGGCAACTCTCAATGACCATAAAGCGGCTTTTTTATTGATCCCCGATTCTTCCGAACAACCTATTATTTTTTCATATAGTTCAATGTGTCCCCAGGAATCGAAGTTTTCCAGAGCAGGGATCATTGCTTCAAGAGCTGTCAAACATTTTTCTTTATCTGTTTTCATTTTTTTATGAACATAAAGTTCGGGACTGTAGGTGGGCAGTTCATCAATGAAATCAAGTTGAGCGGGAATATCGGAAAGCAGTTCAGTCCTTTTTTGAAGAACAGAAATAAGTGCATCAATATCAATATCCCTTCTTTTTACAGCTTTGAATATGTATGGCTCTGCAATTTCACGGAAATTTTGAGGATCCATTTCTCTGAGATATTCACCGTTGAGCCATTTAAGCTTAACTTCATCAAAAATTGCCGGCGATTTACTTATCC
>SLGQ01000029.1 GCA_007136595.1 Candidatus Sumerlaeota bacterium
CTGCCGATTCTTCAAGGAAGAAGAACCGCGTTTTTGCAGGATCTACCTTGAAAATGTTTCTGGCATCCTCGTCACGGATGACAAGAAGCCTGCCGGTCCTGTAAGGGTTCTGCGGATCTGAACCGTCCTTCACCACACACAACATAACACCTTCCTTCATGTGCTGTTTACAAGTGTCGCAGGGTTCGCGATTCCATACCGCTTTCCGTGGAGCTTCCCTGTCTCCTTTAAGCCTGCCGGGAATGATGAGTTCATTCTTTTCACCGCCGCAGAAGAAGCAGATACTTATTGACGGATTAAGTCCGCGCTTTTCCGATAGTGTTACAGTCATAGTTGTTACCTCCTTGTTAAAGTCTTTTTTTCATAACATCAGCCAGAGTATGATCGTATCCGAAATGGATATCACGCTCGATACCAAGACCTCCCGGGAGCTTTATTGACTCCAGCTCTTCGAGACTGAAATAACCGAGCTCCGCAAACCTGCGGTCGCCGAGATCCACATAACCGAAGAAATTCCCGGTTTCAGGATCGTACTCCGTGGCGTACCATGTAGCCGCTCCGTACGGATTGAAGAACTTCACGACCACATTTACCTGATCGGGGGATTCCCGTCATGCGTGTACAGCGGCGGCAGTCTCTTCAAAATCTCCTTCGTTAAAAGTTTCATAGGTGCCTCCTTGTTAAAGTTATAGAGTTTGTAAAAGATAAAGTTTCTTAAAAGAAAAATTTGAGTTGACAGACCCGGACACAGGTGTCGGACTGTCAGATACTATTACTTATAACAGAAAATGGGAGGGATTTTGATAAAGATGGGTGTAAAATGGGTGTAAAATGGGTGTAAAACGAGGGGCAATATCCAGACGACTACACCCTCTAAAAACACTTATCCTCAACACAGTCTGGTTTAATGAAGCATAACGGAATTCAGATGGGTGTAAAAATGGGTGTAAATCATAGAGGTCACCCCCCGTTAATTGGGGTTAAATAGGCATTTTCAGCACTTTTTAACTTTGCACTTGAATTGGACTTAACTTTCCGAAATAACTCAGGAAAAGAGTGGCGACCCTACGGGGAATCGAACCCCGGTTTGCGGCGTGAGAGGCCGCCGTCCTAACCGCTAGACGATAGGGTCTGAATTGAAATAAGAATGGATCCCGGACAAGGATTCGAACCTTGATTGGCGGAGCCAGAACCCGCAGTCCTGCCATTGGACGATCCGGGATCCTCAGTTATTTAAAGATCCTTGCATATACTTTATCATCCCAGTTAATGACATATATCTTGTGCCAGAATGATGAGGGCTTGAGGTTATAAAATGCATGTACCCGGAAACCTTCTTCATTGAGATAAAGGTCTTCCCTGATGTATTTATCTTCCCCAAGCTTTGCCCTGACTTGTTTAACCGAAGTATCAAAATCTCTAGTTAATTGATACTTTCCTTCACCCACCCTTGCGGCCTGGTGAGGCAGATACTTCAAGTTCAAGTCAGATGCAAGAATCCCGAAACTCAAAAATAAAAGAACAAAAAAAGCGAGGGATTTGTAACACAAATGCCCAAATCTGTCAACTAAAAGATGTTTCATGGTAACAACCGCATAATATTACTATTCTATTCCAACACTTCACAAAATTCGACTATTTAGCCTGATCCTGAAGTTCCTTTATTCTGTCTTGAAGAGCTTTCTCTCTTTCCCACATCTCTTTAAGCTGTCTTCTTGCTTCTTCGTCAGCTTTCTTTGTGTCTTCTATCAGCCTCTGAAGAGCATCTCTTTCTTTATTTTCTTTGGCAAGCTCTTCTTTTGTTATGGGCTGACCATCTATCAGGTAAAAGTTATAGGTAAGAGGCTGATTCGGATCCCACTCTTCCGGAATATCTCTGACATGCGTTCTGAAAACTTTGACACTGTTAGGAAGAAGAGATTGTCTAAGTCCTTCAAAACGGATGTCAACTACAGGCAGAAACTGTGCAATATGGATGACATCTCCGCTTGAATCACGGAACCATACCCTTACACCTACCCTGATAAGATCAAGGTCATCACTGGCATTGAGGATCGAACCGTATAATTCAGCCCATCCTTCACGATCGGGAACCTTTCTTCCAACTATTTCATCTATTTTTATAAGTCCCTGATAATCTTTGAGCAATCTTTCAAGCCTTCTCTGCTCTCCTTTTTCTTTTTCAACTTGAGCCATCACAGTATCCTGCTCAATTTTAAATTCTCCGCCTTCTTTAACAACACGGACATTGAAAACAAGAGTCTGGTCCTGATCCATAACATGTGCCATTCTTCCTACATTTGCAGTCTGGGCAGTACCTTCAATGAAGTCCCCTGTCTCTTTGTCAACAACTATTGTTGCTCTTGCAGCACGAAGCTCTCTTCCTATTTTCCCTTTATACCTTGTGGTGGCATGATCTCTAAATGATTCAAAATCAACCACTTCTTTCATTTTTGAAGAAAGAAAATTATTGTAAACATCTTCAATGGACCCTTCTCTTTCATCTACAGCATCTCTTATTGAATAGAGATACGACTGAATGTAATCACTCAACTGCTCTTCAATAGTTTTTGTTCTCTTGCAGGATACTAAAACTGCTACGATAAGCAGTAATACTGTCAACAACTTTTTCATAAAAATCCTCCTGATTGTAAAAAACACTGTTTCATTAACGATATATTCACTTTATCCTTATGTCAAGAATATAATTTCCAACAATATTCATTGATGGAATATGGGAGCTTTCACTCATAAAAGGTTTTACCTGAACATCATATACCACACCTTTTTTTACCGGAAATGTCAAATGGCTGTACTTGTTATAGCTGAGAAACTCTATCATATTGTTATTCTTTTTCATTTCCAGATCATTGTATTTAAGTGTTACCACCGTATTAATGTGAAAATAATCAAGAGAATTTATATCGGGTGCAGTTGTCAGATGCAAAATTCCGCTTTCCCATGCGGTGATTGTAAAGTTGTTCTCTACAAAAAAATTATCTGTATCTATGAGACCCTGATATGAACCGTCTTTATGAACAGGAACCGGTGTCGTTTCAAAACCGTTTGTCCATTCCACAAAATTTTGCTCAATTTCACTTATCCTTAAATTCATTAAGTTTTCACTTTTCTGGTCGCAGGTTGACAAATAAAATCCAAAAAGCAGTTCTTCAGTTTTTTCATATCTATAGACATAAAAACGGTTATCTTTTGAAGGTGGAACAAAAGCAAAGGGGAGTCCATCCGAGCTGAAAATATGAAATCCTGCCGTATTTGTTACACCTGATAATTTAATTTCAAAGAAATCGCCATCTTCAGGCATTTTCCATCTTCTGAATATCCATTTACACTCTTGAGGCTCAAGCCATTCGAGGACTTTGTTGTCAAACTGCAGCAAATAATGAATATCCGCTGTTTTTTCAACTGAAAAATTATAAGGGATACCCCTGCCTTCAAGATAAAGATAGGCTGACCCTGTAAAAGGCATATACATGTTAATATGGTGCAGGTGTTCCCCACTTAACTGACTGAACCTTAACGGTATTATCATTGCCCCTGTCATAGAGTGACTCCCTGCCCAAATTTGTGCGGAGAACTCTTTTTCATTGCCTGTTTCTATCGAAAAATTAAACAACTGTCCTTTTTGAAAAGGATATTTAAATATATCAACATCATCGCTCCGGATGCCGTTTATGAGTATCGATTCAGAATCAAGTTCACCTGAAACAGGGCCATAACCTGTTCTGTTTGCATATTTATAAAGATTGTTCGGCTCAAGCTCTCTGTCAGGAAGATGCTCTGTAAAAGTAACTTCAAAAGTGTCTGTGCCCCCAACAGTCAGATCGGCAAGGATTCTCCCTATTACAAGTATAGTGTTTGAATCCTTTTGAAAACGACCGTAAATAAGAGGATCAAGTTTTCCGCTATGGTAATCTTCATCATCACTTCCAATAACTGTCTGTCTTCCGTCACAGTCATAGACAAACATGAACTTGTCACTCGAAAGGCTTTTTGTTGAATTGAGATTTATCTGATGGAAGCCATCATTTTCATTACGGATAACAACTGTTTCAATATTTCCGTAACTGTCTGAAAACCCGCTTTTAAACGACTTTCCCGGTTTTAAAACCGGGTGTTTATCATCTTCGCAGATATGGTAAGAGTTTACTCTGAAATAATATACAAATCCACCAACTTTTTCTTCCTCTTCAAACACATTTCTCTTGTCGCCTATTTCAAAATAATGCCAACCTGTTACAGCGGCAGGAAACTCTGCGACATATCTTCCGGGAGTTTTAAAAAGTACAAACTCATTTTGTCCCGACCCTGTCGCATGACCGACATAGGGTCTAAAATTTTCATCTTCACTTTCAAATTCAAAAACAATGATCGAGCCTGACGGTTTCCAGATTTTAAAAAGGTCTCTGTCGGGAACACCGGAAACCGGCTCTCCTATTCTACCTCTATAAACATTTCCAACCGATATTTCATTTGCCAGATGTTGCTGATCATTAGGCTCTTTTTCGTCAATTATATGGCCGTCTCTCCACTCTTCCTGTGTACATGAAAACGGGCTTGAAAAAAGATATAAAAAAATCAGCAACAGGGGAGTAAATTTAGTCATCTTTCAACCAGTCCAAAATAGTGTTTTCAGAAACCGGGCCTGTATGAACTTTTTTTATAACTCCGTCAACAACAAAAACGGTTAAAGGAAGAAAAGAAACATGCATCTCTTCAAAAAGTTCATCATCTGCAATGATATTTGTGTGAGACAGCCTCAAAGATGAGAAAACTCTGGGATTAAAAGGTTTTTTAAGCACCCCTACAACTCTTACATTCCTTGAAATATTAGACAAGTTATGGACTTCTTTAAGACATCCGTTGCACCATGTTGCCCAGAAGTTAACAATAGTTTTTCCCGTTGATATGTCAATTCTCGTATTTCTGTTGTTTGAGGGGTCTATGCCTGTTATTTCAGAAAACTCCCGTCCCGGAAGAAATATTGAAGCACCATAGTAAGAGATGACATTGTGCCCTATTATCAAAAAAACAAGGGAAACAATTACCGCAGTAAGTATCTTGTCTTTACGGGAACGCTTTTTCCCGGAATGCTCTTTCTTGCTATCATTATTGTTAACTTTATCTGTCATGATATACTCAATAAAAATAATTCTGATGTTCAACAAAAATGCATCTGTTCATAACACAGGGAATCCCCGCTTCTTCAATTATTTGGCGAGCATTTTCGTTGTATATCCCAAGTTGGGACCAGAAAGCTCCGCAACCTCTTTCAACAGCTTCCAAAGCAATTTCTTCCAAATGTTCACTTCTTCGGAATACATTGACAATGTCTATCTTTATATCTTGCGGAATATCTTTTAAGGAGCTGTACGATTTTTCTCCCAACACTTCTTCAGCATTCGGGTTTACAGGAATGATCCTGAATTTCCCTTTGGATTGAAGATACTTGCCGATCCTGTTACTTGTTCTTCCATCTTTATCGCTCAACCCCACAATTACAATGGTCTCAGCTTTTTCAAGCAACCCTTTTATGTCTGTCTTTTCCATATTACCTCCCCGGTTTCATATCACCCTTTAACTCCACCGGCAGTAAGTCCGCCGATAAGATGTTTCTGAAGAAAAAAGAACAGTGCCATCACAGGAAGAGATACAATTATCGCCCCTGCGGCAAAATTGCCCCACTCAGTTGAAAAACTGCCGACATAATGCTGAAGAGCTACAGGAAGAGTGAACGCCCTTTCATCACCCAGAAATGTAGCAGCAAGAATAAATTCATTCCATGCTGTCATAAAGCTGAAAAGTGCTGTAACCACTATAGCCGGCCTGGCAAGAGGCATAATAACTTTAAAAAATATTGTCCATTGTGAAGCTCCGTCAATTAGTGCCGCTTCCTCAAGATCTTTAGGTATGGTATCAAAATATCCTTTCAGCATCCAGACACAGAAAGGGATAGCAGTGGTGCTGTAAACAAGAACCAGTCCCGACATGCTGTTAAGTAACCCAAGTTTATCAAGAAGTATGTAAAGCGGAATCGCCATTACAACGCCGGGAAACATCTGACTGACAAGAAAAAGTTTCATTCCGAGATCTTTTCCGGGAAAATTGAACCTTGAAAAAGCATATCCTGCTGTAGTAGCAAGAGTTATGCCGAGAATTGTCGTTGCACCCGAAATAACAACGCTGTTAAAAAACTGTCTCCCGAAAAGCCATCCGTTATTTGAATCCTTAGTAAAGATAACATTCCTGAAATTTTCAAAACTAAGTTCTGTCGGGAAAGGGTTAGCTGAAAGTGAAAAACCCTGTTCAGGAGAAAGAGCCATTTTTATAACCCATAAAACCGGATAAATGACAATGGCACAGATCAGGATCAAAACTGCATTGTAAATTATCTGCTTAATTAAACTTACATCGCTTTTGTGCGTCATAATTGCTCCGTCTATTCATCAGGACAACTAAAGTTGTCGTCTTCAGTTGGAAGATAGTTGAACATTTTTCCGCTAACAACCCAGAATTCTTTATCAGTTGAAACAAAATCCAATAGTCCGCATGCTTTTCCCCAGTCAGCATCATCAACAGGGTTACCGTTATTGAAAACAAAAGTCACTGTTCCATCCCACTCTTCATCATGCACATATTTAAACCATGTGCCACAATCTTTTGGTCCTCCCACAGATTCAAGAACCATAGTTTTGCCAGGCAACTCCGTCCAAGTTCCATTGCTGCCATTATCAAAATGAATGCTGGGATTGGTCCAGCCGGTACAGTAATGTGCTGTGAAGCCAACAGGTTCTTCTCCAGTGTCTCCAGTATCTCCAGTATCTCCAGTGTCTCCAGTATCTCCAGTATCTCCAGTATCTCCAGTATCTCCAGTATCTCCAGTATCTCCAGTGTCTCCAGTATCTCCAGTATCTCCAGTATCTCCAGTATCTCCAGTATCTCCAGTATCTCCAGTATCTCCAGTATCTCCAGTATCTCCAGTATCTCCAGTATCTCCAGTATCTC
>SLGQ01000174.1 GCA_007136595.1 Candidatus Sumerlaeota bacterium
ATTGTTGAAAGAGCCTCTTATATAGATATCATCTTCCGCTCTTCCGGTGACAGAAACAGAAACGGCAGGACAAATAAACGAAGAGCTTTCTTCACTGCATGAACTCAAAAATATGAAAAAAATAATGTAAATAAAAAAAATAAACCGTCTGTCCATCACCATTCTCAAAAAACGAACATTCAGAAATATACTTTATTAAATTATAAGAGCAATTTTTTATGATATATCATCAACAAGGTTCCTGATCCATTTCTTTGAAAGGTATCTATGCATACCGATAATGAATTTAAATACTTCTTCAATTTTAGCAAGAGAATAAACTCCAAATATGGGAAGTCCAAGATAAAATGCTCCAAACAACGCAAGGGGAACACCTATCATCCAAAGTCCGCCGATATCTATCCACAGCGCTGCCTTCGTATCTCCACCGCATCTTAATATTCCTACAATATTCAGACAGTTGAACGAAACTATCGGAAGTATTACCACCCACACCATTATTGTTTTAAGTGCCATCTGAGCAACATTATCAGAAATGTTGTAAATTAATATTACAGGGTGAGCTGCACTGAACAAGATCAAACTTGTAATTAAACCTATCAGTATGGCAAGTTTTGAAAATTTCTTGGAATTATCCCAAACTTCACTCTCTTTTCCGGCTCCGATATCCTGCCCCAGAATTACACCTCCAGCATGGGCGATACCGATTATCCCGGCAAAGGTTATCCTTCCGAAACTTTCCATTATGTTAATTGCGGCAATTGATTCAGTTCCAAGTTGGGCAAAAATGATATTAAGAGCCACTATTCCGCTTGACCAGGAAGCTTCATTTATAAAAACGGGAAGAGAAGTTTTAAAAACCCTTTTTATCAACAACCTGTTGAAATCGAACATGTTCCTTAATTTTGCCGCTGCCGCTGCCCCTGTCAGATAAACAACTCCAAGAGTAAAAATCGTTTCCATTATTCTTGCAATTAAAGTTGCAACTGCCGCACCTTCGATCCCCATTTGGGGAAACCCTAAATTTCCGAATATTAAAAGCCAGTTAAGGGTAATATTTACGATCAGTGTGCAGAAAGAAGTGAACATGGGAACATTGGGTTTATCGGTACTTCTTAAAACTATCTGATAAATGAAAGAGATCGCCGCAAAAGGATAGCTAAGCCCCACTGTTTTAAGGTAACTTGTTGAAAAACTTAGAACTTCAGCATCTTTAGAAAAAACTGACATTAAAATATGCGGGATAAACAAAGCCCCTGAGCATACAATTAAAGACAAAATTACGGCAGGAATTATCATTATCCCCATTACCCGGTGTAAATTAGGGAAATCCTTCTTTCCAAAAAACTGGGAAATGAATATCTGTCCGCCACTTCCCATGCCGAAAAGAAGAAGTATGAAAAGAAACATAAGCTGATTGCTTATTCCGAGTGCAGCTATGGCAACTTCACCAAGTTGACCCACCATGAAAACATCAGCCATATTTATCGCTGAAATTATAAGGCTGTGAATAGCGACAGGAACCGCAACCCTGAATGCCCGCCTGTAAAAAGAGTCCATCAGAAAAGAGTCTCCACAAAAACCGTTTTCAGACTTACATTAAAAGTTTTATATATACAAGAATTTTTTTGAACTAAATTGAATAATCGAGCGGCTCTTTCCCTTTTTGTGCAAGATCTGAAAGTGTTTTTGAAGAAAGAGTTTCCTTTATTTTGTCACTAAGTTCTTTCCACAGTTCAATAGTTTCACATTCAGACGATCTTTTGCAAGATCCCGGGTTAATTGAGCAGTCAACAAGTTCAAAAGGACCGTTCATCGCTTCAAATATTTCAAGAGCTGTAATATTATCAGGATCTTTTGCAAGACGATACCCCCCCTTTGCTCCCCTTTCACTTTTGACAAGCCCTCCGTTTCGCAGAAGAGTAAAAAGCTGTTCAAGGTATTTTTCACTGAGGTTTTGATTTTTTGCAATGATCCCAAGCATTACAGGCTCTTCTCTTTTACTCCTGGCAAGCTCCACCATTGCTCTCATGCCGTATCTTATTTTTGTCGATATTTTCATGGCACCTCACTCAAAAAGCGGAGTTGAAAGATATCTTTCTCCGGTATCCGGAATAATTACAACAACTCTTTTCCCTTTGTTTTCAGGTCTTGATGCTACAGTTCTTGCCGCACTTAAAGCTGCTCCACTTGAAATACCGCAGAAAACCCCTTCTTCTCTGGCAATCTTTCTTGACTCGGAAAAAGCTTCTTCTGTCGCTATCTGAATAATTTCATCTATGACACTTTTTTCAAGTACATCAGGAACAAATCCTGCCCCTATTCCCTGAATTTTATGAGGACCGGGGGTTCCACCCGAAAGAACCGGAGAATCGGAAGGTTCTACGGCAATTATCTGAACAGCGGGCATCTTTTCTTTAAGAACTTTGCCGACACCTGTTATGGTTCCGCCAGTTCCCACACCTGCAACAAAAATATCAACCTTACCTTCACAATCTTCAAGGATCTCTTTTGCTGTAGTTTTTATGTGAATATCAGGGTTTGCAGGATTGGCAAACTGCTGAAGAATAATGTGCCCCGGTTTTTCCTTCACCAGTCTGTCCGCTTCTTCAATGGCACCCTTCATCCCCTTTTCTCCAGGAGTAAGAACAAGCTCAGCTCCGAGAATTTTAAGGAGCTTTCTCCTTTCTATGCTCATGGTTTCAGGCATGGTCAGTATCAGACGGTATCCCTTTACGGCACATACAAAAGCAAGCCCCACGCCGGTATTTCCGCTTGTAGGCTCAACAATGGTAACATCTTTGTTGACAACTCCCTTTTTTTCGCCATCTTCCACCATTGCTTTTGCAATTCTGTCTTTGACACTTGACAGAGGGTTGAAAAACTCCAGTTTTGCAAGAATTTCCGCTCCGGTTTCTCTGCTCATACTGCCCAATCTTACAACAGGTGTATTCCCGACCAATTCGAGAATATTTTCATGAATTTTTGACATTTCTACCTCCTCAACGAACATTCCATAGTTTCCATATTAATTTACTATGATTTTTTATTTTGTCAAGAAAACATTTAATTTTTTGATGAAATAAACTTAAAAGTAGTTGAAAAAAGAATTTTTTAGTATAGAATCCCTAAAGAATGTGTTGATTATTGAACAAGATTTAATTATTTGCGAGGGTCCAATGAAAGGTTTACTGACATTAATTTTTATTGTCTCTATCATCTTTTTTGCAGGTTGCAACATTGATGAAGACGACAATGGGGACACTGGAAACACCGGTGATACTGGAGATACTGGAGATACTGGAGATACCGGAGACACTGGAAATACTGGAAATACTGGAAATACTGGAAACACTGGAAACACTGGAAACACAGGAAATACCGGAAGTACCGGTGGTACCGGAGACACAGGAAACAGCGGTGACCCTGATGAAATTTGCGGTCCCGGACTTACAAGAAAAGTATGGGCAACTGAAGAATGGAGAAACGGCGATGATGACGGTGACGGAATTCCCAACTTTTATGAATGTCCCGAGTGTCCATGCAGAGATACTGACGGCAATGGAATTCCCGATTATCTTGATCTTGACAGTGACGGAGACGGAATACCCGACTACGAAGAATGTCCTCCGCTTAACTATGACACATGCTCTCCCCTTCAAAAGGAAGGTATGGAATGTATAAACGATGACGCTCACGGTATTCCTGACAGCTATCCTTACTGTGTTCCACCTTTTGATCCTGAAGTTGGCTGCAGAGATACGAACGGTGACGGAATTCCCGATTATCTCCATCTTGACAGCGATAGTGACGGCATAAGTGATGCAGATGAAAGGACAGGGAGACTGGGTTTTGTTACATGTCCTTACAAGTCTGATACGGACGGAGACGGAGATGATGATCTTGCTGAAATAGTTTACGGATCAGATCCGACCGATCCTGATGATTCTATTCCCGACCATCTTTTTTATGTTGTTCTCCCCTATCAGGCACCCTGGACTGTTCACAGAGAATGGGAATTTGATACAGACATTTCAAAGATCGACATTGCTATACTTCTTGATCTTTCCGGATCAATGGGGCAGGAAATTGATGATCTTAAAGCCAATCTTGTAAATGATTTTATTCCGAAGATCCGCTCTTTGAATGAAGGAACGCTTGATGCAGGCTATGCTTATGTCCACTTTCAGGATTTTAAAAATGATATGTTCCGGGTTTACCATGTTGCACAGTATGTGACAACTGACGAAGATAAATTTCTTGAAGCAATAAACAACTCACCCGCCCTTTATGGTGGAACTGAGTGTCACTGGCTTGTTCTTTATGCAGCAACCACCGACAATGACATAGTTGGACCTTGCTCTGCCATTGAATTCAATCCATTTCCCTCCAATGTCCACTGCGATATTCCCTCGCCTGACTGTTCAGGTGAAGAAGGATACAGAGGCGGTTTATGTTTCAGAGAAAAATCAATGCCGATCCTTGTCATGATCACGGATGAAGACTTTACTGACAATCACCTTCCCCCGGTTAATGAAAAAGCGAGCGACCTTGCTCTTGCATCAATGCTTGCAATAAATGCAAAGTTTATCGGTGTTGATACAAGAAGTCTCAGTGGACAGGCTCAATTACAGGAAAAATACAACCTTATTTCAAATTATACCGGTTCTCTTGATAAAAACGGAAACAACTTCAATTTCACCGTATCTTCAGATGCTGTTGCTGAAGATGGAAAAATGATGAGCGAAAAAATCGGAGAGACGATAGAGTTGCTTACTGAATTTGTCCAGATGGATGTGTGGGTTGAGGGAAGCAGTATGGAAGAATGTAACGGCACAAATGTTGCTGAATTTATTCTTGGCGGCATTCCTATAAAAGCCGACCCAACCGACGGTGCGGAAATTGATGTTGACAACATGAGATTCAGAGATGTCAACCCCGGAACAATTGTTACTTTTGATGTTCAATTCCAAAACAAGTTCTGCACAAATCATACTGATGCACCCCTTCTTTTCCGTGCTGAAGCAATGGTTCTCGGTGAAGGTGCTTACCTTTCAAAAAAAGAAGTTAATGTTATTGTTCCAATGACTGACAAGAAGTAAGTTTTATTCTTCCTTTAAATTGAATTCTTTATAAGGACAAAGCTTTATTGAATCACTGCCCGGTTCCCACAGATGGAAGGCTCCCCCTTTGCACATTCTCCATTCGGGGCAATTTTTACACCCCCCTTTTTTCATCCAGTTACGGTTCCTGAAAATCTCATACTTGTTTTCCCACACATCCATGAAAGAATCTTCAAAAACATTCCCCTGTCTGAAATCCCTGTTATTGTTGGGGCAGGCTAAAATATCGCCATTTACCATCACTCCGCTTACATTTATCCCTGCACGGCAGAAAAAATCATGGCTCCTCACTTTATGTTCGTAACATCCAAGATATCCGCTTTCAGAGTAATTGACTTTAATTCCGCCGATTTTTTTATAGTAAAGAATTTTTTTCATCAACCTTTTAAACTGAGCTTCATCAAGAAAAAGGTCTTTGTTTTCCACAGCCCTTCCAATTGGAGAAATAGTGAAGAACCGCCACTTTTTAACACCCATTTTCATAAGCATTTCCCTTATATCGTCAAGTTCATGGATATTTTTTCTATTGACACAGGTTATAACATCCATAGCTTTCCAGAAAGGATCTTCAACAAGCATTTCAATAGCTTTTTTAGCTTTTTTGAAACTTTCGGGATGACCTCTTAACCAGTTATGATTTTCCTCAAGTCCATCGAGACTGACAGTTACAGAGTGCATCCTTGCTTTTTTTGCATCAGCTATCGTATGTTTTGTCCACGAAAAACCGTTTGTCACCATACCCCAGGGAAATTCAAGATCATATATTTCTCTGCCCAGTTTCCACACATCGGGATAAATTGTGGGTTCGCCCCCTGAAAGGACTATCATCACTTTTTTTGAATCTTGATGCTCCTTAATTTCTTTGAGAACTTCTATTATTTTTTCTTTCGGAAGATCAGGAACTGTATCATTCCTCACACAGTCACTTCCGCAGTGGACACACTCAAGATTGCAACGATGGGTCAACTCAAAAAAGAGATAGTTGAGATTGTGGAGTTTCCTTTCATAATTCTGTTTAACGGGGAGAAATATCCGCTTTTTCACTTTTTGAATATTCATACATTCCTCATTTTTTGAAAATTGTTAACTCAGGAAAAGATTTCACTTGTTATATTTTGTGGCGATCGGACCATAATCAGTATGATAATCTTCATCAGGAAATTCGTCATCGTAATCGGTAACTATTATACCGTATTCAGGTTGCGCAAGATCATCAGGGATATCATTGTCGGCATCATTCGGATCGGGATCATAATCTGTCATCGGAGCACCATATTCCACAACAATGTCGTCATCAGGATATGCATCGTAGTCACTTACAGGAACACCGTAGTCAGGCTGTGCCATATCATCAGGCGGCTCAACAACATCACTGTCATTTATATCAGGATCAAGGTCGGTAACAGGAACACCGTATTCAGGCTGTGCGGCATCATCCGGAATTTCAATATCCGAATCATTCATGGGAACACCATATTCCGGAACAGGATCATCTTCACCGCATCCCGCAGTCCCTATCACCATCGCTAAAAGCGCTATCATCACCGCATAAAACTTCTTCATAATAACCTCCCCAAAAGCTGCAATACAACCATTTAGTGTCAAATCATACCTTATTTTATTGAAAAAATAAACTTTTTGACAAACAAAGTCATATTTCTATAATTTCCCCATTGGATGCTACCGTGGCTCAGATGGTAGAGCAGCTGATTCGTAATTAGCAGGTCGTCGGTTCGAGTCCGATCGGTAGCTCCAATTTTTTTAGGTGGTTAAGGAATTAGCCCACTTTTAACAAAAACTCATATTATCATTATATTATCATTCAGGAAGAAAAAATGGTTGTTTTTAACTCGATTTTTTAGGGATTATTTTCTGAGGGGTCGAAAA
>SLGQ01000210.1 GCA_007136595.1 Candidatus Sumerlaeota bacterium
CTAAATCATTGCCCGTTTTTCTCTCAATAGAAGAAGTTGAACGGCTTTTCAGCGTTATAGATACCACCACCCCTTCCGGTTTCAGGGACAGGACAATGCTTGAAATATTTTATTCTTCGGGACTCAGGGTGTCGGAACTGGTAAACATGAAGCTTGGAGATGTGTTCAGGCAAGAGCAGATCATTCTTGTTTCAGGGAAAGGTGACAAGCAGAGAGTTGTTCCATACAGCGATGATGCGGCAGAGTTTTTTCATCTCTACCTTGACAGAGAGAGACATAAGCTTATAAAACAAGGTGACTGGAACGACAGCGTGTTCATTAATAACAGGGGTGAGCCTTTAACCCGTCAGGGTGTTTGGAAAAAACTTAAACAGTTTGCAAAGATCGCCGGTATTGATAAAGATATTTCTCCACATAAGCTGAGACATACTTTTGCAACGCATCTTCTTGAGGGAGGAGCCGATCTCAGAAGTGTCCAGATGCTTTTGGGACATGCCAGCATAAATACTACAGAGATATATACCCATGTTGAACAGCAGGCGATAAAAAGGGAGTTTGACAGGAAACACCCCAGAGATAACCTAAACAAAGAGGAGTGATCATGACACCTGAAAAAATCTATTTTATAGCAATTGCAGCGGTTCCCGTTCTTTTTACCATAGTTTTCCATGAGGTTGCTCATGGATGGATGGCATGGAAACTTGGGGATTCAACAGCAAAAGATATGGGAAGATTGACTCTTAACCCCGTTCCCCATATAGATCCGGTAGGGACCATAATAGTTCCGATAATCATGATGATCATGCCGGGTAACTTTCTTTTTGGCTGGGCTAAGCCGGTACCTTTCAATCCCTACAATTTTTACAACCACATAAATATGAGAAAAGGGACAATGTGGGTTGCCGCGGCAGGTCCTTTGAGCAATTTGCTTCTTGCGATCATAAGTGCTTTTCTTTTTGCCGCCACACAAAGGTTTTTCCCCAATCAGACACTTTTGACATTTTTTTATTTTGCTCTTTTTTTCAATGTACTTTTAGGTTTTTTCAACATGCTCCCCATCCCGCCTCTTGACGGAAGCAAGGTTTTAATGGGTATCCTGCCCAGAGAGTATGACAGATTTTTTATGAATATTGAAAGATACGGTTTTTTCATACTGATATTCCTCATTGCAACAGGGGTTTTGAGACTTCTCCTTATGCCTATAAACTATATTGTTGAAATTCTTCTTTTTGTTCCGCAGTTTATATTTTCGATGTTTTAAATAAATAGCAACAATATTATGAAAGAGGTGTAGGATGATAGAATGTTTAAAGGTTTCAAACCTTCTTGATCTTAGTGAAACTGATTTTCATCAGATATTTGAAGGAGTTGATCATCCCTGGGAGATATTGTCCAAAATAGGTGAGTTCATTAAGAAAACAGCTCCCTCTCTGCCTGACAGTTACAGAATGATAAGAAAAGATGTCTGGGTTGGCGAAGACACGGTCATAGCAGATACGGCATTTATTGAAGGTCCTGCAATTATAGGCTGTAACAGTGAGATCAGACACAATGCTTTCATCAGGGGAAAAGTAATAATCGGGGATAACTGTGTAATAGGGAACGCAACTGAAGTAAAAAATTCTTTTCTTTTCAACAATGTTCAGGCTCCCCATTTTAACTATGTGGGGGATTCAATAATGGGATACAGATCTCACATCGGTGCAGGGGTTATACTTTCCAATGTTAAATCAATTCCCGGAAATGTAACTGTGAGAGTTGATGGAAAACTTCTTGAAACAGGATTGCGGAAGTTTTCAGCCGTTCTTGGAGACTATACCGAAGTGGGATGTAATTCTGTGTTGAACCCCGGAACGATACTTGGCAGAAAAACAATAGTTTATCCTCTTACAAGTGCAAGGGGTTTCATTCCTGAAAATCATATTTTGAAAAATGACGGAACATTAAGAAACATGTCTGTCAAAAAATAGCTCTATTTCAATCTAACGGTATCCACCTTGCAAGTGGAAATGATCTTACCACACCACCGTTTTCAGAATCATACTTGACACCGTAATTGTATGACCAGTCAGTATATTCAGATTCACCACCGCTTATAGTTGTAATGAGGTATCTGTTAGGTATCGACCCGAAAGCGTTGCCTCTTTTTTCCGGTTCATCTGTCGCACCTGCATTTGCATCAACAGGAACCCATCCATATTTTTCACCCATCCATATTTCTGCCCAGCGATGGAAAACAAAATCCAAACCGCCATGTTTTGACCTGTTGACAAAAGCACCAACGAACCGTGATGGAATACCGGCTGATCTGTAAAGGGCGATCAAAGCAAAAGTATATTCACTGCAACTGCCGGTTCCTCTTTTTATTACAGTATCGGCTCGTCCCCACCCGCCTTCTCTCACATAAGTTATGGAATCGGCAAGATATTCATACAGTTTTCTTGCTTTGTAGTAGTACCTTGTTTCATCTTTAATTAGTTCTTTTGTTTTTCCGGTGATATAATCACTGTTTACCATATATTTTCTTCCATCTGAAAGGAATTCTTTCATCCCTGTAAAATATATGTTCCTGAATTCGTCAGGATCAAAATGGAAGGCAGCTTGTGATACTTTTACATCTACACTCATTTGTACTTTTTTAGTGTCTCCGGGAGAAAGGTGTTCTGTTTTGAATTCAGCGAACCGCTGTCCCCATTTATCTGTAACATAGCTGTCCGGTTCAGGTGAAAATTTTATTTCAGATATGAGTTTCTGTCCAGGGTGATCCTGGGGAATTGCTATGTAGTTTCTAAGGTTTTTAGCTGAACCTGATCCTTCTATACGGTTATTGACCGTAAATACCACCCTGTATTTTTCTGTTTCACTTTCAACAAGAGGTTTATCTGGAAAAAGGTTTAATATGTGGATGGAATTGTCATGAAGATCGGAAACATAAAGATTTCCTTTGTAAAAAGATAATCCGGAAAGATGTCCCGCCGGAGAAGGAATAGACCTTATGACCCAGCCGGTTTCCGGTTCAATGACATGTATCTTTTTTTCTTCCGATTCTCCACAGTAAAGCCATCTGCCGTCATAAGTTATGGATGTCGGGTTAGCTCCCGGAGCTTTATATCTCCTGATCGTACTTCCATCATATCTGTCAGTTGTCACGATCTCTTTTCTTCTCGTATCTAAAAAAATGATATCATTTTCTGTTACAGCAAGGTCTTTCTGCCATAAGCCGTAAAAAGGGAGAGGTTTAAGCCCTTTTTTGTCCCCGGTTTTTATTCTGAGAACATTTTTCATTATTATGTCGCCGTAATAAATTATTCCGTCTCTGACATCCAGTGCCGTTGGAAGAGCGCCGGGAACTTCAATGCTGTCGATCATTTTGCCGTTCATGTTAAACAGCTTGATCTTTCCCTCTTTAAGATCATTAACAAATATAGTTCCATTATCAACAGCAAGTCCTGTCGGAACTACGGTCTGTTTAAGTGATATTTTCCCTTTAACAAACGGATTATCCTGCTTTTGACGGGACGGTACCGCTCTTGTTTCCGAAACAGTTTTAGATGAATGCTTTTGTGTCTCCGTTACTCCCAACTCTCTGTCTGCCCTTTGACAAGATACTGAAGAAACAAGAAAAAAAGTTAAGCTTAAAATTAAAAAATTCTTCATTTTTTACCTCACTGATTTACAACGCAACATTTAATGATAAAGATATTGGGACGGTTTGTCTAATTTTCTGTTTTTTTAAAAGATCAACAGGGAGCATCCTGAAGACTTGGAATCTTCTTTTTCTGTTTCAACGGGGTCATCTGAAAAAACATCTTCATCTGTTTCTTCTTCATCGTGATCTGATATCTCTTCTTCTTCTTCAAAAGGGACACATTCATCGTCTGAGCTCCATTCTTCATTTGTCCTCAAGTTGAACAGCAAACCTTCGGGACCTCTGTTTATGAAATGAATGTAATATCTTTTGCCTGGTTCAAGGTTGCGTATTTTCCATTCGTCAGAACCGATGATATAGTTATCATAATCAACTCTGAAAGGGATGTCATTTACAGTCCATGTAACAGGGTCTTCTTTTCTGACAAGGATATCGTATCTGGGAGGATTGCCTCTCCCGTCACGGGTTCTTGCCGTCCCGGTTAAAGTGAGAGTGTCGATACACTCCGGAACATCATAGTAAAATTGAACATACATAGGAGCAACATCCATTGTTGATCCGTCAATTTCAACTTTAATGGAACTGGAAGGCATTCCCTGATAAGATGCCACACCGCCACTCATAAAGTATTGAGCTCTGTTTTTTATGTCTCTTGCCCTCACTTCGTTGAAAAAACCTTTTTCCTCAAGTATTTCTTCAAAAATATCTGCCATGTCAGCCATACCGGATTCTTCTGTCATTGAAAGAAGAATTTTTCCCCAGCCGCTGAATTGAAGGTCGGAACGGGGTACAGCCATAAGAGATTTCATTAGCAGTCTTGCAAAATCTTCCATTTCATATCCATTTTCCACTGCAGCTTTATACATTCTCCAGTGAGCTGCAACGGCAGGAAGGCCATCATGATGACTTTCTCCGATAAAACTTTCATTTACAAGGTTTTCGTTATCAGCATATCTCAGGCAGTAAAAATCACCGTGTTTTTCCATGCCGTACATTGGTCCGAATGCTTCAGAAACATATTCACCAAGACATGGATCACCTGAAATCATAAAAGAAAAAGTGTCGGCAACACCTTCGTGAAGAGCCAGTGACTCGTTGCTGTATCCATATTTGTCGGGAAATGAAGAAAAAGCAAGTTGTGCAGTTCCTTCAACTACTGCGTGACCGAATTCATGATAGATAACATCTCCGTCATAAGCAAAATCGGCTTTGGAACCCTGCCCCATAGCAATTATATCTCCATCGTATTCAAACCCGCCGAAAAACATTTCAGAAAAAAACGGATCATGCGGGCTGTAAAATGCATTGTCCATCGGAGCAAGAGAAGTTGCACTTCCCGGCATCTGGAAATTTGCTATGCCGATAATGGGTTTTTTCTGAGTGTTTGCACGGTGATTTCCAAGATGAGTAAAGTTTGATATTCCAAGGTCTAAAATGTATTTATATACTTTGGTCAAATGATAGTAAACAGATACTTCTGAATACATATCATCTGCATCGTGCTTGAAATTTACTCCGTCATGCCAGTCTTCATATATGAAATTGCCGTTTTCGTACTTGTTAGCCATCTGAGTTGGAGTACATATCGGATATTGCTGCCCGTAATAGTCCAGTTTTTCGCCCAGATCGGGACAATTTGCGGCAACGATCTTTCTTACATCCATATCATCAAGTGCCGCTGTGAGTTTACCGTCAGCATCATCAGCAACCCAGGGCAGTTCAACAGTGATGGGTTCTTTGTCTCTGACAGGATTTGTTCTGAAAACTTTAGCACTGTTCTCAGACAGGGACATAACAAAATTTCCCCCTCCGAGACTTTCGCCGTTATGGGCGTCCACATAAAAAAATCTTCCGTCAAGAATGGATTCAGGTCTGAATCTGAGTTTCCATGCAAGACGGTATCCGCCGGCTCTTTCAACGATCATAAGTTCGGAAATAAAATCGGGAGAATGACCTGCCCCGACATTGAATTTTCTGGAAAACACCGATTTTGCGGCAGTTAAACTGTCAACAGTAGGGTTGACATTGATATCAAACGGACTGATAAAGTTGTGCACTTTAAAGATGGAACCTTCTTTTTCCATAATCACCGTAGATCTTCCTTCAACAGGGATACCCTTGTATCTCCAGTTAAGTTTTGTGATCGAAACAGAGCCTACCGATGAAGAAAAAAGAACTTCCGGAGAAAAATCATTTCTGTCAAGAAAAACAAGATCATGTACAATTTCTTTGCTGAATTGTGAAATGTTGCGGGAACCGGGCACATTGATGTTCAAATTTCTTATAATGAAAGGGACATTTTTTTCCATTTCCATTATTGCGTTTCTCTGATCAAAGGAACTTCCCCACAGGTTAATAAAAATAAACATTGTCAGTAACAGAGTAAAATACTTTTTCATAACTACCTCGCTGATATGATAAAAAACTAAAGCTTTAAAGACCCCCGACACCGAATTAACAATGCAAAAGATGTGCCTTGAAATTATAGCCAGTCATTACAGCGATATATGAAATTAACATTTTTTAGAGCCATTTTTTTTGACTATGAGGGTTGCTCCAATAAAATGAACTACGATTTATTAGGTCTCTGATGGAGAAGTTATGGCAAAATCATCAATTGAGTATGTTTATGGCATTAACCCTTGTTTTGAAGTTATAAGGGGGAAAAAAAGAAAAATATACAAAGCTTATATCGGAGAGAAATCTTTAAACAATCCCAGAATAAAAAAACTGGTTGAATTTCTCAAAAAAAGTGATGTTCCGATAGAATGGACAAACAGGGAAAGACTCAATCAACTTTCCGGAGCGACAGATAATCAGGGAGCGGTAATAAGGGCATCTGTTTATAAATATGACAGCCTGGAAGAAGTGGCAGGGGCTGAAAAAATACTCCTTCTTGATAATGTTGAAGACCCCCACAATGTCGGTGCCATATTAAGAAGTGCCGAAATTTTCGGATTTAACACCATCCTGATGCCTGTAAAAGGTGTTCCTGAAGTTTATCCGTCCGTTATCAAGGTGAGTGCCGGGGCAAGTGAACATGTCAGAATAGTCCGGGAATCAAATTCCAACAGTTATGTAAGGAAACTTCAGGAAGAACATGGATACAAAGTGATAGCTCTTGATGAAAAAGGGACGGTTCCATTGAACGGGATCAGAGAAGTTGTAAAAGATAAGATACTTCTTGTCATAGGAGGCGAAGATAAGTCAGTCGGGCAATACATTTTAAACAGGGCTGATTTTGTTGTTTCCATTGAACAGTCCGGAAAAATCAATTCGCTTAATGCATCTGTTGCCGCAAGCATTGCCATGTTTGTTCTGGGAGGATGAAAATGTCTCTTGATATGACTCTGGTGAATGAACTTGAAAAAAAGCTGAAATATAAATTTAAAAGTTATGATCTGCTCGAAGAGGCTTTAACCCATCCAAGTGCCGATATAGTTGAAAAGAAGGATTATCAGCGGCTTGAATTTCTTGGGGACGAGGTTGTGGGTCTAGGTGTTTCCCATCTTCTTTACAAAAGTTTCCCTAATGCGGAAGAAGGGCATCTTTCAAAAGCAAGAAGCAACCTGATAGATGAGTCGGGACTCTCTTTTAATGCAAGGAACCTTGATCTTGGAAAAATGGTGATCCTTGGAAGGGGAGAAGAAAAAATGGATGGAAGGAACAAAGATTCAATATTGAGCGATACTTTTGAGTCTTTGATGGGAGTTATTTATCTTGAATCGGGATGGGATGAAGTGTTCAAAATAATTTCAGATATTTATACTCCCCTTATAGAAGCATCTCCCGACATTAATGATCTTCTGGACCATATTAACAGAGATTATAAAACAAGATTGCAGGAAATTGCACAGGAACTGGAATTGCCTTTACCTGTCTATACTCTCGTTGAGAGATCGGGACCGGAACACAGCCTTGTTTTTACAGTAGAGTGTTCCGCTGTCGGTTATAGTGCAACAGGGTGCGGAAAAAACAAAAAAGCGGCGGAACAGGATGCCGCCCTCAAAATACTTCAGGAAATGAGAGTCATAAACTGACGATTTCCTTTGTATTATAATTTAATACAATTTATTCTTGAAAAAAATTCCACCCCATGTTATTTTAATGTTGTTTGAATTTTATTTAAAGATGAAAATATGTTAATATATCTTTTTGGAGGATGAGATGAAAAGAGTTTTTTTTATTTTGATTTTTACAGTTTTAACAGGGATCGTTTTTTCCGGATGTTCTTCTACTCCGGTGAGGTACAGAAGGTATTCCGGATTAAACGAGTATGTTGAAAAGGCATTATCTTTAGATCAGGATGATTACCCTGATGTTAACGGAGTTGTAGTTAGAGAATTTGAAGATGTCAACATAACTCTTCTCAGAGGTATCGGAATTGAAACATTCAGAAAAGTCCATAAGGTTAAAAGAATTTTCAGAAATACTGACAGGTACACATCTGTTTCAATTTTTCTTTCCCCTGAAGACAGGATCGCTTCTTTATCTGCAAGAGTCATTTCGCCGGATGGAAAAATAAAAGACCTTGATGAAAAAGATATTTACAGTTTTAAATCTATTCGTGAATCGGGTGGACAGACAAGGCAAAGTCAGAGAATAAGGTTCAATCTGCCAAGATTTGAGGAAGGGTCGGTAATTGAATACGGCTACACAATAGTATACAGAGGCAGATTTTTTGCCAACAGGTGGGATTTTGCCTGGCACAATATGAAAGTCCTTGAATCTGAAGCGATAGTCCGGATCCCTAACTGGTTTTTTGATAGAAAGCCTAAGTGGAATTTAAAATACAAGGTTTATAACTATCCTGATATGCCTGAACCTGAAATTACAAGGAGCTTCGGTCAGTATGCTGATACCGTTTACAGGTTCCATCTCAAAGATGTTCCACCGTATGTTCCTGAACCGAGAATGGTTCACAGGGATCATTTGTATCCTCATGTGAGAATTTATTTCGGCAGATTCCGCAATCCAGGGCAATATGCCAGGTGGTTTTATAACAGCCAGATAAGAGATCAGCTTGAAATTACAGAGTCAATAGAGAAAAAAGCAAAAGAGTTGGCAAAAGGTGCAAAAACTGAAATGGAAAAAATTGAAAGGGTGAAAGAATTTGTTGAATCTCTTCATTACAATGCCGACCATATCGGTTTTGGACACGCAATAAAACCGAATAAACCGGCAGTTGTTTTAAGAAGGGGTTTCGGGGATTGTAAGGACAAGTCAATACTGCTGATCGCTTTACTGAAAGTTCTTGGCATTGATTCAGATCCGGTTTTAGTTCTTACGAAAGATTCGGGAGAGATAGATCCCGAAATGCCTTATGGTGTCTTTAATCATATGATAACAAGGATAAACACTAAAGATGGAAAACATATATGGGTTGACCCGACTGCTCCCGATCTCGGTATGGGTAAAATATCATGGATGATCTCTGATACATGGGGACTAGTGCTGAAAACGAGAGGGAAAAATTACATGGTAAAACTTCCAAGTGTAAAAGCGGAAGAAAACGGAATTAAGATAAACACGGTTGTTAATTTGTCAGAAAACCTTGATGTTACCTATAATTATGAAATTGTTTACAGTGGACTTTTTGCCCACATATTAAAAGAGTTTGCAAAAAGGAGCAGTGAAACTGAAGTGATAAAAGATATAAGGGGAGGGATAACAGAGCGTTTTTTCAAAACAGAACTCAGTGATCTTGAGCTTATTGAAAATCCGGAAGATGGTTCAATATTTACCATCAAGTTCACCCTTTCAGGTGCTAAAGCTTCAGAAATAACAAATTCCGATAATGTAAGAGTTTATCTGAAACCATTTTTTAACGATATTCTTCCATCCTGGAGATTTTTATGGGAAACACCACGCAAATCAGCTGTAAGGATAGGGGATGAAAGGCATTCTTTTTATAATGTCACCGTTAACTTGCCAGAAAACTTCAGTTTAAAGTCGGCAAAAACAAAAGAGAATTTTGCAATGCCTCAAAAACAGTTGAAATTTTCAGTTGAACTTGATGAAAAAGATGGAAAAGTGACCTTCAAAGAAAATACGACTGTTAATAAAAATGCTGTAAATCCTGAGCATTATGAAGATTTAAGAAAATTTGCAGAAATGGTTATCGGTGAAAAATTTGGCTCAATATTGGTTGGTCCATCAACATCTTCAAGTGAAATTATATTGGATGAACATGACGAAGACGATGAAAATGACGGGTAAACTGTCAATTGTGGAAATCGGTTAGAATGTAAATTTTCGTCAATGTTTTTTCTTTTTCAGAAAGGAGTCGCTGTAGGAGTTGTAATAAAGAAACAGGTTTGACGGTTCTATTTTGGAAAACAGCATTTTAAAGCTTTGTACAAGAAGGAACAAATTGAGGACAAATCTGGGGCGGCGGTCATCTTTGCATATTATGTCATAGAACATATTTTTTCTTTCTCCCCACCACTGTTTTCTCATTTTTTTTCTTTCTTCCCAAGATTCCGGTCCTTTGATATATGTATAAAGCATCCAGATAACATCGGCAAAATGGGTGGACGATCTTATTCCCGTTTTTATTTGAGAAAGCTTTTCCGCTTCAACATTGTCCGCAATTTTCATCCATTGCGGTATCATATCAACTCCACCGTTATAAGCGACATTTACACATACTGACGGTCTCGGGTTGACATCAATTATATATGGTTTCCCGGTTCCATTTTCAATAATGAAATCAATACTTATAAATCCGTTCCATTTAATACTTTTTATGAAATTTTCCGCAGCTTTGGAACAATCGTTGCAAAAACAGGATTCTCTTGAAGTTGTTGTGCCTCCACTCCTCGGAATAGATCTTATTCCGAAATGCTGACTTTCTCCTATCACTTTTCCGTTTTGAGCCAAAGCCCCGTAACAGATCTCCCTGCCGGAAATTTTCCTTTGAATTATGGGGAGTTCTCGATTGTTCAAGTCATTTCTTGAAATAACATCATCAAACATTTTTCTTAGATCAAGCAAGCTGTTCACAAGCCTGAGTCCGGTAGAATTTCTTGATTGTCTTATCTTTATGTATAAAGGAGTTTCAAAGTTCATTATGTTTTTTGTGAAATCTTCATACGACTGAGGTATGAAAGTTTCAGGATAAAAACAGTTTGACAGCTTCACTGTTTTTCTCAAAACTGCTTTGTCGTGAAGTGATTTTGCAGCACTTTTTTCGGGTATTACTGAGTTTGTAAGAGAAAGGATCTCGTCACGGTATGAACTTAAAAGAAAAAGTTCTTCAAAAGATGGAAAGTAGTAATCAAAAGGCTCTTTTTTAAGTAAATTTATAATAGCTTGAGCATATTTTTCAGGATGTTTCCTCAAGCTGGGAAGTTTTACTCTCTTTGAGACATATTTTGAGTAAAGTCCAAAGGAGAGGTGGTGGCAATCTGCTGCTGTTACCTCAAATCCCATTTTTCCAAAACGGCGGACAGCAAATAATCCAGCTTGTGTAAAAAGTCCGGTAACTAAAACTTTTTTCATGCTCAAACTACAGAAAAATCAACAAAAACCGGTTTGTTTTTATGCACTTCCGGGTCTATAAGTTCAACTTCATCATTAAATTTAAAGTGAATGATATTTACTTTCATAGACATTTTCCACATATCTTTTATTGCCAGTGAAAGATTGTCCCCTTCATGAAATCCCGCCCATATAAAGTGATATTTCTTGATTTTTTTCAAGCTGTTGCTTTCAGATGCGATAATTGCTTTCAATCCGTCAATGTCGTTGTTTACAGTTGCGGGAAACCGGAGATACAGATATTCCAGAGCGGAACCCTCTTCAGGAAGTTCAGGGATAGCAAAAAAAGGCTTGATGAGACGAAGAGTTTTTATCACCAATTTTGCTTTGTTTGAGAATTTTTTGATAACTGTTCTCCTTATTTTGCCCTGATCCCAAAATGCGGCTACTGCTGCTATTTCTCCGTTCTTTTCAGCTACTCTGAAGTTGTTAATTGAAAACCCGGGTGTTTTATCGATCACTTCGCAAAGATCATCTTTTGTAAAAAGAGGAGAAGCCGTGTATCCGCTATATTGAGTTTCAAGTATCCTGCTTATGGGTTCAATATCATTTTCTGTCGCATTTCTAACTGTATATCCCTTGGGAACCTTGTATTTTCTGTATGGCATTATCTGATAAATGTCAGCTTTCCCCGATATCACATGACTGTAAATTTTTGTTCCGAGATATTCAATAACTTTCATCATCTTGTCATTGCCGTCAATGACAAAACATTCTCCCATAGCAAAACCTTCATCCTTTGCCTTTTTTACTATCTGACTCGACATTCTAAGTCCAAGTGTTCCTCTGTTCTCCGGTCTTACTTTAAGATCTCCGAAATAAAATGCTTTGTGAGTTTTACCGTTGTAATTAATGGTTTTGTGTGTTTCAACAATGCATGCCGTAATTTTTGATTCATGTTCTTCAACCCAGACCTTAAAATTCTCTCCCTGAATTGACGGCATTGCAAAAAAATCAGGAGACTGGTCAACATATGCAGTTACAACACCTTCCATTGGTGCCGATCTGCAAAGATCAAGAAGTTGGTCATTATCTTTAATTGTAGCTATTCTCATCAACCCTCAAGCTTAAAAGTTTATTAATATAGGAGATGTCGCAGGGTTATCTTTGTTCCCGGTAAAACCCGGAATACCGAGAACAGAATATCCCCAGCAGTAAACTCTTTTCTCTTTTGAAAGTGCACATGTAAAGTTATAGCCCGGAGCAGCGGAAATATATTCTCCGTCAACTTTATGGGGTGAGCTTACAAGGTCATAATTTGACGGGATCGTGGAATAAATATCACCATGTTCTCCGTTCCCTATCTGTCCGTATTCATTTTCTCCCCAGCAGAAAAGCTCATTGTTGCTGTTTATGGCACATACATGATTGTTGTTTCCGAAAACACTTTCCCAGTTTGAAGCTTCCCCGACCTGAACCGGATGTGTACATACCGGAGGATACCTTCTTTTCTGGGAAGCCTGTTTATCTTCAGAATAAAACTGGGCTTCGCAAAGACCGTCATCTATAAGTTGCTGAAATTGAGGAGTGTAGGCAACAATGTCTTTTGGAGTTCCGATCTCGTATGACTCAAAAACATCTCCGATACCTATGATACCCCATTCGGCAATTCCCCAGCACCAGAGTGTTCCGTCTTCTTTTATCCCGCAACTGTTTGAATTCATAGCTGTGATATCTATCCATTTTTAATCACCTATCTTTACCGGTTTTTCGTATTCACTGTGTTTAGGCTGAGAACGGTATGCGTATCTGTCAAACCCGTCACCCTTTCTCCCGTCTCCGAATTGTCCCAGATCATAACTCCCCCAACAGTAAAGGTCGTTTTCTTCCGTTATACCGCAAGCATGAACGCTGGAAACAGAAATCTTTTCAAAATGGTACCAGTTTTCGCTGTTCTGATTTAAAAGTCTGGGCTGATAGGTAGTTGCACTTCCACCGGGATATGATGAATGGTATCCGATCTGCCCGTTTGCAAGTTGTCCCATTCTATTGCTTCCCCATCCCCATAGATCTTCTTTTGAATATGCAAAGATAGTTGTGCCGCCACAGTAAAGATCGTCATATTGATTTTGAGATGCTCCCAAAAGAATAGGGGAAGGGGTACCTGTCGCCTGAAAAGAATGTCCATCCTGCCCGTTGGCAATTTGTCCGTCAGCATTGTGTCCCCAGCAGAATGTTTCGCCATTTTTCTTTATTCCGCAAGTGGCATCAGCCATTGCACAAACTGAACGCCATGCATCAAAACCCACCTTGATCGGTTTTGAATTGGGGTTGTCTCCACCGGGAGTCTGATTATTCCCGAGTTGTCCCCTGTTGCCTTGGCCCCAGCAATATAAATGACCGCTTTCTTTTATGGCACAGACATGGCTTATACCGCCAGATAACATCATTACAGTATCTGTTTCCGTATCAGGAGTGTTATCTCCAGTGTCTCCAGTGTCTCCAGTATCTCCTGTATTTTCTGTGTCTCCAGAGTCTCCAGAGTCTCCAGAGTCTCCAGAGTCCCCAGAGTCTCCAGAGTCTCCAGTGTCTCCAGAGTCTCCAGCGTCTCCAGTGTCACCAGTATCTCCAGCGTCTCCAGTGTCTCCAGTATCTCCAGCGTCTCCAGTGTCTCCAGTGTCTCCAGTGTCTCCGGTATCTCCAAAATCGCCCAGGTCAGATTCGTCAGTAATGCATGAAGAAAAAATAAAAACTGTTGTGACAATAACTATAAGCTTCAAAATATTTTTCATGATTTTAACCCCTTTATTCTTTTTCACAGAAACTTACTCCGTCAAGCCCGATACTTGAAAAATAACCTCCTATTGAACAGCTTGAAGGTGCTTCTGAAGGATGGTAAAGATATAAGTTGTATTTGGTGTTTTCTATCAATTCAGTTTCAAAAGATAATCTTCCCCCTTCGGTTTCTGTGATGTCAACAGCTTCAGTTATAAGAAGATGTCCGCCGCAACCTACCGCTATTACACAGCTACTGTCTGAGTCATATACAACGATTTTAACATTTTCCGGTTTTCCTCCAACTGTTACGGTGTCATCTTTTTGCAAAGAATCGGGGAAATATGCATTTATCCAGTATTTAGTTTTAGTAACAAGATCATGTGCAAATGACTGCTGTCTGTATATTACCATGTTTTTAGATGAATCTCTGCTCATCAGTCCGATGGAACGGGATTCGGCTGGTGGAACAGATATTCTGAAACGATACAATCCTTCCCCCATATCTTCTGAATAAGCACCAATGTTCAACCCTCCATTTATCGGGGGAGGAGAGTAGTTGTGCTCCATCCATATACCTTCAGGGTGAGTTTCTGCATGAGCTTGATCAAAGTTTCCACCGGGGAAAAGTTTTTCTTCATTAAAAATATAACCGGTATAGTTCCCATGTTGAGACGGAACAGATTCGATTTTTGATCTGAAAAGTCCATAACTGTTCGGGATTCCTTCATCACAGTTCCGCCATCCACCGGCACCGTTGTCACAGACACATTGAATTCCGGCGGCTCTTTTTAAATATTCTGCATCATCAAAGAGAACAACATTGCCGGCAATTCCTATATAATCAGGGTCATCATCAAGAAGGCTCATATATGTATAGTCGGTATCACATAAATAAAAGCCGCCACTGTTTTCCGCTCCTGTAGGAACAGCCACCAGACAAAGTTTTTTAATTTTTCCTTTATCATCAATAAGTCCCCTGTAAAGCTTTATATTTGTATCTATATCAGTTTCCGATATATCAAGAAAGTTGTATCCTCCGGAATTGGCATCAAGAATGTCATTGAAATCAATTCCAATTTCAGAGTAATTGATAATACCTTTTTCTTTATCAACGATCCCCATCGTTGTAATAAAAATTTTAAATGCATTGCCAAGATATGCTATGTGCATATCGGAACCGGCATTTATATATTTTCCTTTCAACTTTGTTTTAAAAGTCCCTTCTCCAGGTTCCGGATCGGGGTCTCTCCTGTCATTGATCAGTCCTCTGAAAGAAAACATCATATAAGAATCTTCACTTTCAAAGGGGATCATTATATTTTCAGGTATATCACACCCGGCGGTTCCCGGTTCAACATCACCGTCATAATCTTCATCAACATCAAGATCCTGATCGTAATCAAAATCATCAGTTTCATTATTTCCACTGTTTCCGGTATTGCCAGTGTCTCCAGTTTCTCCAGTGTCTCCAGTGTCTCCAGCGTCTCCAGCGTCTCCAGAGTCTCCAGAGTCTCCAGAGTCTCCAGTGTCTCCTGTGTCTCCAGTGTCTCCAGTGTCTCCACTGTCTCCTGTGTCTCCACTGTCTCCAGTGTCTCCAGTGTCTCCAGCGTCTCCAATGTCTCCTGTATTTCCAGCATCATCGCCATTAGATGATCCTTCGGAACATGACACAAATAATGCAAGTGCAAACAGAATTGCAGTAAGTAATTTTAAGTTCATCTTTTCAACCTCATTTATCTTATGATCGTGCATCCACAGCCTATTGATTCATCCATAACTTCATCGGACTCTTCTTTGTCATTATCACTTGATGGTTTTTCATCTCCAATATCTCCAGTACTTCCAGTATCCCCGGTGCTTCCAGTATCCCCGGTGCTTCCAGTATCTCCAGTGCTTCCAGTATCTCCGGTGCCTCCAGTATCTCCGGTGCTTCCAGTATCTCCGGCGCCTCCAGTATCTCCGGTGCCTCCAGTATCTCCGGTATTGCCAGTGTCTCCAGAGTCTCCAGAGTCTCCAGTATCATCGAGGATACAAAGACCGCTTTCTATATCGCAAACATAAAAAGTTGGGCACTCATCATCACTTGTGCAACCCACTTCAAGTATGCAAAGACCTGTTTCCGTGTCACAGAACTGATCTTCCGGACAATCTGTGTCGGATGTACAAAGTTCCGGCTCATAGTCACATTCTCCATTAATAGCCATTCTAACCATTTCATATACATCAAGATAACCAAATCCGAAACAACTGTTATGCTGCATTATTTCATCAAAGTAAGTATCTTTTACCTCGCTCCATTCGCACTGTCCGATAACCTTTCTGTCCTTGTCAATTATGTTATGGTCGGGAACAATATCTTCATCAATTATCCTTTGATCAACACCCTTGGCAGCAGCCTTTTTAAGGCAGTGAAGAGCTTCGAAATATTTAAGATCAGGGTTGGCTGACAGCATGAGTCCTATAGCTCCGGAAACAACAGGTGCAGCCGCAGAAGTTCCTGTAAAATGGGGATTGGCGGTATAATGCCCCGGTTCCCCGCCTAAACCTCCCGATATGTCTGTAGAAATTATGCCGTTATAGGGAGGGCTGTCATCAGGATCTCCGGCAGGAGCGATCACATCGATCGCTTTACCATAGTTGCTGTATGTTGCTTTATAGCCTCTGCCGTTATCGAGAGTGTTGTGTCTGAGGGCTGAAACAACGACAATATGTTCGTTGTCAAAATTTCTTATGTTGTCTGTATCACAGAAATTGTTTCCTGCAGCCCACACCATTATTGTCCCTTTTCCGTCTCTTCCATTCTTCAAGCCATACTGGACAGCCTGTTCTACAAACGAATTGAGAGGAACTGTTGAGCATGATTGCTGGCTCCACCATACCCAACTATTGTTTATTACGGAAGCTCCCTGATCAACGGCATATTTAAGAGCAAGATATGTTTTGTGAAAAGTGTCTATATACCCTGTTCCAATATCTGTATCAATAAACCTTATAGGAATTATACCGCAGTCCCAGCATACACCGGCGATCCCTTTTCCATTGTTACCTTTTGCCGCTGCAATTCCTGCAACACTTGTTCCGTGGGAAAGAATAACTCTTGTTGCCCATGGAGTAGTATTCTGGTGTGGCTTAAAAGATGCATTTGCATTTTCATCAACAAAATTCCAACCGAGATCGGCAAACATATTGTCAATGAGATCTTCATGTTCAAGATCAACGCCGTTATCAATTATGGCAATTTTTATTTCAGGACTTCCTGTTTCAAGTGCCCATGCATAATTTGAGCGGATTTTTTCATGATGCCATCTTCCAATAGTGTATTGGGAGTACCAAGTATCATTGGGGGTGACAGGTTCGGGAAGCTCATCAATGAAATCTTCATCGTTGAACTCATTATCTTCATCCAGTCCGGCAAGTTCAAAGTGTCCCTCCATATCAGGTTGAACCCAGTTTACAAGACCTTCCCTATAGATTTGTACCGAAAGGTCAAAAGGATCAGTTCCAGGCTTCATTTTAACAAGATAGTAGCCGGGGTCGGTTTTGTCATGATATATTGTTTCCAGTCCGTATTTGATAAAAGTGTTCTGTATTGCTTTTGGGGAAACTGAAGGTTTGAAACTGAGTCCGAGCGTGCCGTTAAGTCTCACAGGTTTACTGCCGTAAAAAGTTACAACAGGCCACAAAGCTTTTCCCTGTTTTGCCAGCCGGTCTCTTTTTTGTATCCAATCAGAGCGGTTGGTTTCAAATATTTGTTTAAAATACTGGGGATTTCCCGCAGAATCAAAATAAAACGAGTCGAAAACAAGCCCGTTAACAATGATTTCCTCACCTTGTTTCAACTGATGTCCAAAAAGAAAAAAAGTAATTAAAATGACTGCCGGAACAATTAAGATCTTTTTCATGGTTTCACCTCTTTTTACAACAATGCACAATGTAATTTTTATAATAATCAAGTGCTTTTCGCCCTGTTCCAGAAAGGAGGGCTTTTTGAGGTGGTTTTTGTTGTCCGAATTTATATATTCGGACTTAGTCTCTGTATTCGATCTTGTATCGGTTTAAGATTTTATAAAGTGCAACTCTTGATATTCCGGCATCTTTTGCCGTCTGCATTATGTTTCCACCTGTTTTGTCAAGAAGTTCAGTAAAGTATTGTCTGGTGAAATTTTCCAGAATATTTTCCTTTTCACTATGGTAAGTGCCGGAATAAGCATTTGCATCTTTTCCGGTTTGGATATCGTTTCCACACATTATTTCATCAGGAAGGTCACTTAAAAGGATTTTGTCGCTGTCAGACATTATGGCAGCTTGCTGAATAAAGTTCCTCAGTTGTCTTACATTTCCGGGGAAAGGATATTTTATGAGTGCTTTCAATCCGTTTTTATCGATCCCTTTTATTGAGGTTTTAAACATCTTATTTGCTTCGTTTATGAAGCTTTCCACAAATAGCGGTATATCTTCCGGATACTCTCTAAGTGCAGGTACTCTTATTGGCACGACATGAAGTCTGTAGTAAATATCCATTCTGAATTCACCGGTTTTTATCATTTTTTCAAGGTCTCTGCTTGTGGCGGCAATAACCCTGACATCAACTTTTTTTGCAGTTTTATTACTTCCCACAGGTCTTATTTCACCACTTTGAAGGGTTCTAAGTATTTTAACCTGCAGAAGTAAAGGAAGATCACCTATTTCATCAAGAAATATAGTTCCTCCCTCTGCTTTTTCAAACTCACCGGTTTTGTTATAGAAAGCACCTGTAAAAGCACCTTTGACATGTCCGAAAAGCTCGCTTTCAAGAAGCTCGGAAGGTATTGCCGCACAGTTTATTGTGACAAAAGGTCCATGTTTCCTCGGAGAGTTGAAATGGATCGCATGTGCAAGCAATTCCTTTCCCGTTCCGCTTTCACCTCTTAGAATTACCGTTGCATCTGTGCCGGAAGCTTTTTCGATCCTTTTTTCAACATCTTTCCATTTTTTAGATTGTCCGATGATCATAATTGCATCACCTTTTGCCGAACTTTCTTTGAAAAGTTGAGCACGACGGATAAACATCGTTGCCTCTTTTGCAAGTGACATGATTATGAGAGCATCTTTTTCTGAAAAGCGGTTTTTTGTTTCAGATTCAATTGCGATAATCCCGATAGCTCTGTTCTGAAACTCAATAGGGACAACGAGCGAAGATTTTATTCTTTGAAAAAGTGTAAAGTAATTAGGGTCTTTTGAGGTGTCCGGAGAGATATAGGGAAGGTTTGTTTTAAGAACAACTTTTGAAATACTTTTATGATCTTTGGGAAGTTTTTCCGGTATGATCGACAAAGCTTTCCCTTTTACTGCTCTCGGTTCAAACTCAAGTTCTCCTGTTTTTTCGTTAAGAAGCAGAATGCAGCCGCATTTCTGCCCTGTTTTTCTAAGTGCAAGTTCAAGAAGGTTTTCAAGAAGTTTATTAAGTTCAATGTTATTAAGATTTTCTGATATGTCTGACTGGGCATCTTTGATTTTCCACAGCATTTCTGATTCTTTTCCAGTTATCATGCTTTTATATCTGTCTGAAAATATTGACCAGAAATGGGGAAGCATTATGTCGGAAGTAGATATGGTTCTCTCAAGGTATTCTTTTTTTGTATGTATTCCAAGTACCGCTCCGCGAATCCCTTTTTCAAGTTTTACCATGTCGTAGAAAAGGTATTTATTTTTAAAGAACTCGGAGCTTTTATTATTTATGACATCTTTGAATTCACCTGTAAACCGGGGGGTTTCATTTTTAAAAAAATGGGTGAGAAGGTTTTTTATCTCCTTTCGTTCGTCAACTCTGCCTGAAGGGAATATCTCAACCTCTTCTTCATACTTGTCCCATAATGCAGCAAAAACCAGAGTGTCGGGAAGACTCTGCCGTACAGAAGTGTTAAGTTTCCTTATCATGTCGTCAATGGAGGTGCCTTTTATGATTTCTTTAACAACCTCAAGGATATTTTTGTAATCTTCTCTGTTTGCGACCTTACTCATGTTTCCCTCCGTTTACACCAAACAAGCCATTGTATGAACATGAAAATTTATTGCAAGATAAAGTTAATCGGTCAAATTTAGTGCCGGAGCCTAAGGTTTCAAACTTTTTCTAAACTCAAGGGGAGTTTTCCCGGTTGATTTCTTGAAAAAACTGTTGAATGCAGATTTTGATTTGAATCCGGCAATAAGAGATATTTCAAGTATCGTCTTGTCGTCAAATTCAGGGTTCGCAAACATTGATGTCACTTCCTGAATTCTAAGCTCGTTAATGTATGTCATGAAGTTCTTATTCAACTTGCTGTTGATAAAGCGACCCAGAAGATATGGCTGGACATTTATCATTTCTCCTAAAGTTGCAATGTTTATATCGTGATCAAGGTAAGGCTTTTTTTCTTCAATTATTTTTTCCAGTCTCGAAGCAATAATCTCAGAATATTCTTCATTTATCGAAGGTTGAGGGGAACTTTTTTCTTCATTTAAAGATTCCGCCATTTTTTTTGAATGGGCAAATATATCGGGACGGGAAATGGCAAAATATGCAAAAATATAGATCCATGATACAGTTGCGACATTCAATATGAAGCTGTGAATTTCCAAAATTGCAGGGTAGTTGACAAAAAAATGGTTTTTGACAAGAACAAAAAAGATCTGTAATACATTTATAAATATCCAGATAAATACCGATATTTTTATCCAGAAAACTGTTGCACTGTTTTCATCTGTGTTGTAGTTGACCATTTTTTTTTGATAAGCAATTATCTCTCTGAGCATCAAAATGGAGTAAGCTGAAGATACAGATAAAGTATAGGCAAAAGAAATTCTGAAGAAAAGGTCAGGCAGTCCGTCAAATAAAAACAGAGGTACGATGAAAAACAGAGCATATCCGGCAAAAGGGATAAAGTGCTTTAAGTTTTTTACAGAAAAGTTTTCAATTGAACCTGTTATCAGAAGGATATAAAAGTAAAAAACGGGCAGAGAAACGGGGACAAAAAGGTTTGCCGTAACTATAAATTCTTTTGCATGGGTTGTAAAAACCTCTTTCCCCAGGAAAGCAAGAAGGAGCATCAATGAGTAGAAAAAGATGGCAAACCCAAGAGCTTTGTTGCTTAAGTCCTCTTTTTTGTTGAAAATTTTAATAACGGCAAAAATGAGACCCGGGAAAGCCCCGAGAGCAATTATCATATTCATAAAAGATCCTGTATTCAGCCCCAATAGCACTAAAGGCTAAACAAAATATGA
Organism: Candidatus Sumerlaeota bacterium; assembly: GCA_007136595.1. GTDB lineage: Bacteria > UBP6 > UBA1177 > UBA1177 > UBA1177 > SLGQ01. The sequence continues at coordinate 21,149 of SLGQ01000210.1, forward strand.
TTGCAAGTCAATTTTTAGGTTCCGGGGAGTCATTTACAGTAAGTCATCGCGAAACTGTTTCAGGAAGAAGGAACCTTTTTTATAATCCAGCAGCTTCCTTAATATATCTCAACCTGTTTTCGGGATGTGGGTGTGTTGAGAAGTAGTGTCGGAATTTATTTAATTTGTTGAATTTTTTAAGTTTCCTTGTTGCTTTTATGGCTCCGTCAGGTTTTCCGTAAGCAAGTGTCACCATTTGAAGGGCAAAAAGATCGGCTTTTTTTTCCTGTGTTTGGGAAAATCTGTTAAACATAAAAGATGCCGTGTGTGCCGATATGGTTTGTGCCGCTCCACTGTCAAATGTTCCGAAAGCTGTTGCCATTAAAACATATATCAAAGCACTTCCAAGCCTTTTGTTGTGGTCACGATAATGGAAGTGTCCAAGTTCATGTGCAAGAATAAATGCTCTTTCTTCTTCTTTTTCCATGGCATCAAGGAGACCCTTGTAAAATACTATCGTTCCTCCGGGCAGTGCAGCCGCATTAAAGGTGTCATCAGGAAGAACACAGATTCTATAGTCAAGTCTTTTATCTTTAGAAGAAAAGAAAGGTCTGAACTTATCAAGGATCGTTTCAAGTTCTTCCACTTCTTCTTCCATTTTTCCAGCACACATCGGGGCAGAAATAAGTGCTCCCAGCTTTTTCTCGACTTTTACGGGAATATAAGGGGAAAGAAGCTGGGATGCTACGGAAATAACAAAAATAACAGCCGCAGTAATAACAAAAATACCCGTCACCATTTTCAAAAATTCAACGACAGGATTATTTTTTGTGATATTTACACTGTCATCAGGAAGTTTTGGAACATATTTCATGGTTGAATGTCAGTCGGATCTTTTTTATATTTCACTGCCGTTCCATAAGCCAGTACTTCTATGCTTCCAAGACTGTTCTTTTTGTCGGCACTTCTTCCTATCGAAGATGTTTCGATCCTGAGATTCAATATAATATCAGCAGTCTGAGCAGATTCTTTCATCCTGAGGATCGCTTCCCTTCTTCCTCTGTCAATGAGTGTTTCATAAGATCTCACATTGCCGCCGAAAATGTTTCTAAGTCCTGCAAGTATCCTCTTGAAATAATCAATGGATACTACAACATTTCCCGTTACCATGTATGCTCCTGCAACACTTTTTTCAGGATCAGTAAAGTTTTTTGCAGTGACAACCGGTATGTTGGCAAATATTTTTTCTCTTTCCCTGATATTTTTAAGATGTGAAGATTCAACCATTCTTCCAATAAAAAATCCTGTTGAAAGAAGTATTAAAAAAATAATAAATTCCATGTCAGTCTCTCACTTTCAAAGCGGTTCCGTAAACATAAAGCTCACTTGCCCCCTGAGCAACTGAAGAAGTGGCGAATCTTATGTTGACTATGGCATTTGCTCCGAGACTTTCAGCTTGTGCGATCA
>SLGQ01000142.1 GCA_007136595.1 Candidatus Sumerlaeota bacterium
AAGATGGCAAAAGCAAAATTTGAAAGGTCGAAGACACATGTAAACATTGGTACGATAGGACATGTTGACCATGGAAAAACGACCCTTACCGCAGCGATCACCAAGGTTCTTGCGGCTGCAGGGAATGCGGAATTTGTAAGTTTTGACAGTATAGACAAGGCACCTGAGGAAAGGGAAAGAGGTATCACGATAGCTACGGCACATGTTGAGTATCAGACAGAGAACCGTCACTATGCACATGTTGACTGTCCCGGTCACGCGGACTATGTGAAGAACATGATCACTGGAGCAGCTCAGATGGACGGAGCGATCCTTGTTGTAAGTGCAGCGGATGGTCCTATGCCACAGACGAGGGAACACATACTTCTGAGCCGTCAGGTTGGAGTACCTTACATGGTAGTTTTTTTGAACAAGGTTGACATGGTTGATGATGAAGAGTTGGTCGAGCTTGTTGAAATGGAAATAAGGGAGTTGTTGTCAGCGTATGAATTTCCCGGAGATGATATTCCTATAATCAAGGGAAGTGCATTGAATGCATTGAACAGTGATGATGCCGGTAGTCCTGAAGCGGCATGTATTCATGAGTTGATGGCGGCAGTAGATGACTATATACCTGAACCTGAAAGGGACATAGACCGTCCATTTCTTATGCCTATAGAAGATGTTTTCACAATAAGTGGAAGAGGAACAGTTGTAACAGGAAGGATCGAAAGGGGTATAGTCAGAGTTGGCGATAAGATCCAGATCGTTGGAATAAAGGATACAGTTGAAACGACCTGCACAGGTGTTGAAATGTTCCGTAAGCTTCTTGATGAAGGAAGAGCCGGAGAGAATGTCGGCTGTCTTTTGAGAGGTATCAAGAAAACAGAAGTTGAAAGGGGTCAGGTATTGGCGAAACCTGGTAGCATTACACCTCATACGAAGTTTGACGGAGAGGTTTATGTTCTTACGAAAGAAGAAGGTGGGAGACACACCCCGTTTTTTACCGGATACCGCCCCCAGTTCTTTTTCAGAACGACAGATGTAACGGGTACACTTGAACTTCCTGATGGAGTAAAGATGGTTATGCCCGGAGATAATATATCGATAAAAGTAAACCTTATAGTTCCGATAGCGATGGACGAAGGCTTGAGGTTTGCGATAAGAGAAGGCGGCCGTACAGTTGGTGCAGGCGTTGTTGCTAAAATTGTTGAGTAAACATAAGAGGTGTTGTAGTGAGCGATAAGATTAGAATCAAGCTTAAAGCATTTGATCACAAGATACTCGACCAGTCAGTTAGTGAGATCATTGACATTGTGTCGCGTAGCGGTGCCAGAATCGCAGGTCCGATTCCTCTCCCGACAAAGATTCACAAATACTGTGTACTTCGATCTCCGCATGTTAATAAAAAGTCGAGAGAGCAGTTTGAAATGAGGATACATAGAAGAATACTTGATATTCTCAACCCCACTAACCAGACAATGGATGAGCTGATGAAAACAGATCTTTCCGCCGGGGTAGAGATAGAGATCAAGACTTATTAGTAATGAGGGATTAATTTTTTGATGTCTTAAAGCAGAGAGGATTGTTATGGCTGCTGGACTTATAGGAAAAAAAGTTGGCATGACTCAGTTCTTTAGAGAAGACGGCAGATTGCTGCCTGTCACCATTCTTCAGGCGGGTCCATGCTTTGTAATTCAGAAAAAAGAAGCTGCCAAAGATGGCTACAATGCCATTCAGGTAGGCTTCGAAAGAAAAGAAAAGAATGTGAAAAAACCTGAGGCGGGCCACTTTAAAGCTGCCCAGACAGGTGTTTTCAAGAAACTTAAAGAGTTCAGAGTGGACGAGAGTGAAATAGTTAACTATGAACTCGGATCTGAACTTAATGTTTCTATCTTCCAGCCTGGTGAAAAGGTTAAAGTAACAGGTTTCACTAAAGGAAGAGGTTTTGCAGGTGTTGTTAAAAGATGGAATTTCGGTGGTGGAAGAAAAACCCACGGTTCAAAATTCCACAGAAGGACCGGATCGATCGGTCAATGTGTCAACCCTGGAAAAGTATGGAAAGGGAAAAAGATGCCGGGACATTACGGAAACGAAAGAGTTACCGTTAAAAATCTTGAGATCGTAAAAGTTATTCCGGCAGACAATGCAATTGTTGTTAAAGGTGCGGTCCCCGGTGCGACCGGTGGTATCGTTTACATTAAAAAGTAGAGTGGAGGCTGACATGCCCGTTGTTGAAGTATTTGATAAATTCAAAACAAAAATTGAAGAGATCGAGCTGAAAGACTCTGTTTTTGCAGTTCCAACGGAAAATAAAATTGCACTGATTTCTGAAGTTATAAAAATGCAGACTGCTTCATGGAGGCAGGGAACGCATTCGACAAGGACTTATGCTACAATTTCCGGTGGATGCTCAAAACCGTGGAGACAGAAAGGGACAGGTAGAGCAAGAAGAGGAACCACAAGAGCGTCAACACTTAGAGGAGGTGCTCCTGCATTTGGTCCTCAGCCGAGAGATTATTCTTATACCATCCCGAAAAAGAAAAGAAAAGCGGCTATGAAAGCTCTTCTTTCAGAAAGGCTTGGAAATGGAAATCTTTTTGTTGTCAAAGAATTTAATTTTGAAAACATTAAAACCAAAGAAGCAGTTTCCATTCTTAAAGGTAAGTGGTCACTTGATGAGGCAATAATTGTCGGCGGTGACTGTGAAGAGAAATTTGTTCTCAGTGTTCGTAATGTTCCTGAATTTCTTTTTATTCATAAGACCCAGATAAATCTTTATGATATCATGGCTTACAGGAATGTTATTTTTACTGAAGAAGCTGTGAAATATGTTGACGAGGTGCTTGCAAAATGAAGAAGGAAAAACATTTTGACATTATAAAAAGACCTCTTTTAACAGAGAAATCGACTATGGCGGCTGATGTTGAAAAACCTTTGTATCTTTTTGAGGTTTCACTGAAATCATCAAAAGAGGAAATAAAGGAAGCTGTTGAATCGGTTTTCGATGTTGAAGTACACAGTGTAAATACTGTTATCATGAGAGGTAAGCCGAAAAGAGTCGGCAGGATATCAAGTTCCCGGTCCAACTGGAAAAAAGCGTATGTTACGCTCAAGCAGGGACACCAGATCAATCTGGTAGAGGGATTGTAAACTTAAGTGAAGATATTGGAGAAGAATTATGGGTATTAAAGTTTTCAAACCGACTTCCAACGGTCGCAGAAATATGACCGCAAGTGATTATTCGGAAATTACGAAGTCGAAGCCCGAGAAATCTCTTATCGAACCGATCAAAAAGTCGGGCGGTAGAAACAACAAAGGACGGATTACCTGTCGCCATAAAGGTGGCGGAAACAAAAGGATGTACAGGATCATAGACTTTAAAAGGAATAAATTCGATGTTCCCGGAAAAGTAAATGCGATCGAGTACGATCCTAACAGAAATGCAAGAATAGCTCTGATTTTCTACAATGACGGTGAAAAAAGGTACATCATTGCACCTCACAACCTCAATGTAGGTGACACTATCATTTCAGCCGGTGAAAAAGAAGCTGACATTAAACCCGGCAATTCAATGAAACTCAGATATATTCCTGTTGGTACTTTCATTCACAATGTAGAACTCAAGATCGGCAAAGGCGGACAGATCGCAAGAGCGGCAGCGGCAGGTGTACAGGTTCTTGGAAAAGAACATGACCACGCAACTGTGAGAATGCCAAGCGGTGAGATCCGTATTGTCCACATTGAATGCAGAGCGACAGTGGGAACTGTTGGAAACCAGGAAATTTCCAACATCAAGATCGGTAAAGCAGGGAAGAAAAGATGGCTCGGTATCAGACCTACGGTCAGAGGTGTCGTTATGAACCCTGTTGATCACCCTCACGGCGGTGGAGAAGGTAAAACATCGGGCGGTCGTCATCCGGTTACTCCATGGGGTAAACCTACAAAAGGATACAGAACCCGGAACAACAGCAGAACTGATAAGTTCATAATTAGAAGAAGAAAGAGTTAATTAACTTGATTTATGTAGGAGGATAAAGTGCCTCGTTCGGTAAAAAAAGGACCTTTCATAGATGGACATCTTTGGAAGAAAGTAGTTAAAGCTATAGACAGTGGCGATAAAAAGCCGGTAAAGACATGGTCGAGAAGATCCACTATCGTTCCGGAAATGGTAGGACTTACTTTTGCAGTGCATAACGGACAGAAGTTTGTACCTGTTTTCATTACTGAGGATATGGTCGGATTTAAGCTCGGTGAATTTTCTCCGACGAGAACATTCAGGTCGCATGCCGGCAGCAAGAAATAAAAGCTTGCAAATTGTTTCGGCGTATGTAAAATAACGCCGCTGAATTTTTTTGAAAATCGTTGGAGATGCGATATGGAAGCAAAGATTGTTAGAGCAAAGCTCAGAAATTTCAGGATGTCACCCAGAAGAATGAGGGAGATTGCTGACATCATAAGAGGTAAAAGTGCGGGAGATGCCAGGAATGTTCTTGAATTCACCCCCCGGAAATCAGCAGTAGCCATCAAAAAGCTTCTTGATTCGGCAATAGCGAATGCTGAGAACAATTTTAACCTTGACCCTGACAACCTTTATATTAAAACCATTATGGTTGATGAAGGTGCCACATGGAAAAGGTTTGTTCCGAGAGCTCAGGGTAGAGCTGCAAGGATTTTAAAAAGAACAAGCCATGTAACAATTGAGCTTGCGGAGAATCAACAGTGAAATTAATCATAATGGAGGTGAACTTTGGGACAGAAGGTTAATCCCATTGGTCTCAGGCTCGGGATAACCCGGACATGGGAATCGGTATGGTACAGCCATAGAAATTACAGAAAATGGCTCCACGAGGACCTTGAGATCAGGAAAGTTGTGAAAAAAGAGTTTTATCCGGCAGGATTGGCAAAGATCGACATTGAGCGGTCAGGCGAGAGATTGAAACTCATAATTCACACAGCTAAACCGGGAATAGTTGTCGGCAGAAAAGGTGTCGGTATCGAAAAGATCAAAGAGATGGTTCAAAAGATCGCAAAAGATACTACTGACATATTTGTTCAGACCGAAGAAGTTAGAAAACCTGAGGTAGATGCTCAGCTTGTAAGTGAAAACATAGCAGAACAGCTTGAAAGAAGAGCACATTTCAGAAGAGTAATGAAAAGGGCCATAGGCCTTGCAATGAAAAGTGGTGCCGAAGGAATAAAAGTTCAGGCATCAGGCCGTTTAGGTGGCGCTGAAATGAGAAGGACGGAAAGATACCAGGAAGGTAGAACACCCCTTCACACACTCAGAGCGAACATCGATTACGGTTATGCAACGGCAAACACCACTTACGGTGTTATCGGAGTCAAAGTATGGCTCGCTAAAGGAGAATCGCCGACTAAAAAGTCTGCGGTAAAAAGGAAACCTAAAAACAGATGAATTGCAGGTATAAACCATGTTAATGCCAAATAAGGTCAAACACAGAAAAGTTATGAAGGGTAAAAGACGGGGTCTTGCCACTTCATGTAACTCAATAGATTTTGGAGATTTTGCTCTGAAAGCTGTTGAATGCGGCTGGATAACCAGCAGACAGATCGAGGCTGCCCGTGTAGCTATTATGAGAGCGGTAAAAAGAGGCGGCAGAATGTGGATCAGGATATTCCCTGATAAACCGGTAACTAAAAAGCCTCTTGAAGTTAGAATGGGAAAAGGAAAAGGTAATCCTGAAGAATGGGTATGTGTCATTAAGCCGGGAAGAGTTCTTTTTGAGCTTGGAGATGTTGAGCCCACAGTTGCCAGGGAAGCCTTTCGTCTTGCTTCACACAAGCTTCCTTTAAAAACAAAGATCATTGGAAAGGGGGATGAACTAAGATGAAAACTACTGAATTAAGGGACAAAACCGTTAAAGAACTTAACGAACAGCTTTTATCACTTAAAGAAGAGCAGTTCAACCTCAAAATGCAAAAGAGTATGGGGCAACTTGAAAATACTTCAAGGATCCGGGAAGTAAGAAAGGATATTGCCAGAGTTAAAACTCTGATTACTGAAAAAAATAAAGGATGAGGTGTGAAATGACTGGTAAAAGTAAGGTTAAAAAGGTAATTACAGGAACAGTCGTTTCCGATGCAATGGAAAAAACAGTTTCTGTACAGGTTACCCGCCGTTATAAACATTCGCTGTATAAAAAGATGGTTACCGCCAGAAAAAAATACCTTGCTCACGATGAAAAGAACGAGTTCAAGGTTGGAGATATTGTAAAAATACAGGAATGTGCTCCGATGAGCAAAAGGAAAACTTGGTTTGTAAAAGAAAAAATCGGTGAAAGCAGGAGATAATCATGATACAGGAAATGACCCGGTTGGCAGTAGCTGATAATTCCGGTGCAAGAGAAGTTCAGTGTATTAAGGTTTACGGAGGATCAAAGATAAGATATGCCGGTGTCGGCGATGTTATTGTTGTTTCCGTAAAGATGGCTGAACCGAGAGGAAAGGTGAAAAAAGGTGATGTAAGGAAAGCCGTTGTGGTAAGACAGGCAAAAGAGATCAGAAGAGATGACGGATCTTACATCAGGTTTGATGACAATGCGGTCGTTATGATAGATGATGCATACGAACCGATTGGAACAAGAGTTTTCGGGCCGGTCGCAAGAGAACTTCGGATAAAGGGCTTTACGAAGATAATTTCTCTGGCTCCAGAAGTATTATAGAGGTTAGAACTATGAGCAGAATGGCAAATATCAAAAAAAATGATACCGTAATGGTTATTACCGGTAAAGACAAGGGCAAAACCGGAAAAGTTATAAAAGTTTTCCCTTCACAGCAGAAACTGATCGTTGAAGGGATCAATGTTTATAAAAAACACCAGAAACAGACCCCCACAAAAGAAGCCGGGATCGTTGAAAAAAACATGCCCATCCATATTTCCAATGTTGCACCGGTAAATTCCGGTACTATGGAAAAGACTTCGTTCCGGATCAAAGTTCTTGAAGATGGAACCCGGGTCAAAAAATAAAAAAAAACCG